>JANNVY010000215.1:0-5795 GCA_031408375.1 Pseudomonadota bacterium
CTGCCGCGGCGATGGCGATCAGGATCAGGGCGCCCGCCCCGCCTCCGCCGCCGCTGCTGCGCGAGCGACTGGAGCCGCCTGAGCCGCCGAACCGCAGCATGCGGAAGAACAGCTCGCAGATCAGGGTGATGACGCCGGCGAACACGGCCGCCACCACGGTCAGGCGCATGTCGCGGTTGATGACGTGGGTCAGCTCGTGGGCCAGCACCGCTTCCAACTCGTCGCGGTCGAGCGCGTTCAGCAGGCCGCGCGTGACCGTGATCACCGCGCCCTTGTCCGACAGGCCGCTGGCCCAGGCGTTCATCTGCGAGACCTCGACGATGCGCAGACCCGGCATCGGCTGGCCGCGCGAGATGCAGAGGTTCTCAAGCAGGTTATAGAGGTCGGGCACATCCTTGCGTTCGACCTTCTTGGCCCCGGTGGCCATGTCGATGATGCCCTGGTGGCCGACCCAGGCGATCCCGTACCAGCCGCCCGACAACATCAGGGCCAGGGGCGCGGTTCCGGCCAGCCAGCCGGTGGACATCCCGAGATCGCCCGCGAAGGAGCCCGTGGTCGGGGCCATCTCCATCCCGATCAGGCCGAGCTGGAGACACCAGATCAAGCCGATCAGCAGGAAGGGAAACCCCGCCAGCAAGACAAGCGAGCGGAAGTTGTTCTGCCAGATCCAGGTCTTGAGGCCGACGGCGCCCACAATCGAACGCTAGTTGAACTTCACCTGCGGGGCGCCGGCTTCCATCGTCGCGCGCTGATCGTTGCCCACGTCGAAGAAGGTGCGGTCCTTGCCGAAGCCGAACATCCCGGCAAACAGGATGGTCGGGAACGCACGGCGCACGGCGTTGAACTCGCTGACGGCGTTGTTGAAGAACCGGCGCGCCGCGGCGAGCTTGTTCTCCAGGTCCGACAGTTCGCCCTGCAGGCTGAGGAAATTCTGGTTGGCCTTCAGATCGGGGTAGGCCTCGGACAGCGCGAACAGCTTGCCCAGCGCGCCGGTCAGCATGTTCTCGGCCTGGACCTTTTCCTCGACGCCGTTGGCCTGGGTGGCGCGGCTTCGGGCGGCGATCACCGCTTCCAGCGTGCCGGCCTCGTGGGCGGCGTAGCCCTTAACGGTCTCGACCAGGTTGGGGATCAGGTCGTGGCGCTGCTTCAGCTGCACATCGATATCGGCGAACGACTGATTGGCGGTCTGGTCCAGCGCGACCAGCTTGTTGTAGCTGCCGACGACGAGGAACAGCAGAATGGCGACAACGACGCCAATGACGATCCAGGTGATCATGGTCTTCCCCGATATGTTCGGCGCAAGGCTAGCGGAACGGCGTTAGCGCGCAAAGGGCGAATACACTCGCCGGGCGAACCAAAGCAGGCCAATCTGGGGACGGGAGGCTGCTCGATGGATGGACAGCTCATCACTGCTGCCCTGGCGGGCCCCTTACTGATGCTGGGGCTGTTCGAGCTGTTCGGCGTCAAGCGCCTTATCAGCATCGATTCGCTGAAGGTGTTCTTCGGTGGTCTCGTCTTCGCGATCGTCAGCCTGCCGCTGCTGGTCTTCGTCGGCGCCGCCGTGGTCGAACCCGGGCGGGAAGTGCTGTTTGAGCTGGGCGGCCGGATGGTTCGCATCTGGCTGATCATCTTTGGTCTTGCCGTCCTAGGCCGCTGGAGCATCGCGGTCTGCCGGTGGCTCTGGAACAAGCGACCGCGCGCGACCCGCTACGAGCCCGGCCGCGACGGCGACGCCACCCGCTAACGCAGCTTCTTCATCCCCTTCGGCGCCATGCGGCCCGCCGCGGCGCGGCGGCCGACGTAGGTCAGCCAGTCGGGCCACTGGCGCCGGCGCCCGCCGGTCTCGGCCCATTCAGGACCGGCATCGGCCGAGAACACCATGGCGTCGCGCAGGCCGCCGTCGCGGTAGTTCTGCAGCTTCACGCCCTTGCCGCGCGGCATCTCAGGCAGTTCCTCGGTCAGGAAGATCAGCGCCTTGTTGTTGTCGCCCAGCACCGCGATCCGGTCGCCGTCCACCGGCACCGCGAGCGCCGCTTCGCCGTTCAGGCTCTGCTTGCCGCCGCGCTTGGACGCGATCGCTTCTTCTTCCGGCAGGATAAAGCCGTAGCCGGCCTTCGACGCCAGGAAGAGCTTGCGGCCGGGCTTGTGGGCGAAGACCGCGATGATCTTCGACTTCTCCTCGAAGTCGACCATCAGCCTGAGCGGCTCGCCATGGCCACGCGCGGACGGCAGCTTGTCGACGCCGACGGTGAAGAAGCGACCGTCCGAGGCGAAGATCAGCAGCTTGTCGGTGGTCTCGCACGGGACCAGGAAGCCGAGCTTGTCGCCTTCCTTGAACTTCAGCTCCGAGGGATCATCGACCTTGCCCTTGGCGGCACGGATCCAACCGCGTTCGGACAGGATCACCGTGGCCGGCTCGCGCTCGACGGTGCTCTCCAGGATGGCGGCGGCGTCGAAATGGGGGGCGTCGGCGAAGGTGGTGCGGCGGGGCGAGGCCATGACCTTCTTCGTCTCCGCAAGCTCCTTGCCGATCCGGGTCCACTGCCGGGCCTGGGAGTTGATCAGCGAATAGAGCCCGTCGCGTTCGTCCGACAGCGCCTTGTGCTCCTTGGTGATCTCCATCTCCTCCAGCCGCGCGAGGTGGCGCAGGCGCGTATCGAGGATGAAGTCGGCCTGGAGTTCGGTCAGCGCGAACTTGCCGATCAACTCGGCCTTGGGGTGCTCGTCCTCTCGGACGATCCGGATCACCTCGTCCAGGTTCAGGAAGGCGATCAGCAGGCCGTCCAGCAGGTGGAGGCGCTTTTCGATCTTCTCGACGCGCCATTCCGATCGGCGCACCAGCACCTCGCGGCGGTGATCCAGGAACGCCCGCAGGCAGGCCTTTAGGCCCATGACCCGGGGCGTGCCGCGCGCGTCGAGCACGTTCATGTTGATGGGGAAACGGACCTCCAGGTCCGAGGCCCTGAACAGGCTCTCCATCAGGACTTCAGGCTCGACGTTGCGCGACTTGGGCTCGATGACGACGCGGACGTCTTCGGCGGACTCGTCACGCACATCGCCCAGCAGCGGCGTCTTCTTCTGCTCGATCAGGTCGGCCAACTGTTCGATCAGGCGGGACTTTTGAACCTGGTAGGGGATCTCGCTGATGATGATCCGCCAGGTGCCGTGACCCAGTTGCTCCAGCTCCCACCGCGCGCGCAGCCGGACCCCGCCCCGCCCCGTCTCGAAGGCTTCGCGGATCGAGGCGCGCGGCTCGACCGCGACGCCGCCCGTCGGGAAGTCCGGGCCGGGCACCAGGGCCATCAGCTCGTCGAGTTCGGCCTTGGGATTGTCGATCAGCAGCAGGCAGGCGTCGATCAGTTCGGCGACATTGTGGGGCGGGATCGAGGTGGCCATGCCCACGGCGATGCCGGCCGAGCCGTTGGCCAGCAGGTTCGGGAACCCGGCCGGCAGGACGACGGGCTCCTCGTCCTTCTCGTCGTAGGTCAGGCGGAAGTCGACGGCGTTCTCGTCGATGCCTTCCAGCAGGAACTTGGCCGCGGGCGTCAGGCGGCATTCGGTGTAGCGCATGGCCGCGGCGCTATCGCCGTCGACGTTGCCGAAGTTTCCCTGGCCGTCCACCAGCGGATAGCGCTGGGCGAAGCTCTGGGCCAGGCGCACCAGGGCGTCATAGATCGACTGGTCGCCGTGGGGGTGGAAGCTGCCCATCACCGAGCCCACAACCTTGGCGCACTTGGTCGCGGCGGTCTCGGGGTTCAGCCGCATCTCGTGCATGCCGTAGAGCACGCGCCGATGTACCGGCTTCAGCCCATCGCGCACGTCCGGCAATGCCCGGTGAGTGATGGTCGACAGCGCATAGGCCAGGTAACGCCGCGACAGGGCCTCGCCGAGGTCCTCGTTGACGACGCGACCGCCGTGGTCATCGCCACCGGCGCTGGGGGGGAAGTGCTTGGTCATCGGTCGAATCGATCAGGTGTTCGTGCAGTCTACGGCAGGTCGGGTCACAGACGCCCCGCTTCGCCCAGCTTGTCCACAAGCCATAGGCGCGCAGGCGGCAGGGGTTTGTTCAGCGGGTTGAAGACGAAGGTTTCGAGGAAGTGGCCGGTGAGGTCCAGGCCCTGGCCGACTTCGCCTTCGCGCAGGCCGGCCTGGTTGCCAAGCAGGAAGGGCGGCAGGGACAGCATGCGATCGGCGTAGGGCTCGCCGGCGGCGCGGCTGACGGCCCGGCCGGTCTTGGGGCTGACGTAAATCAGGTCCTCCATCGAGCCGGTGGCGGCGCATTTGGAGAAGTCGAGGCCGAAGCCCAGCTCGTCCAGCAGCCCGGCCTCGAAGCGCACATAGACGGCGGGCCAGACGTCCGGGTGGGAGAAGGCGGACAGGAGCGCCTCGAAGGCCAGGAAGGTGCCGGGGTGGGGTTCGCGTTCGGGGAGCGCTCCTTGTGTCACCGCCGCGGCGGCCGACAGGCCCGCCAGCGCCAGGGGATCATCGAACAGCGACGAAGGCCCCTCGCCTACCGGTTCAAGCTGGGCCGAGCCGAGCTGGTCGGCGGTACGGGCGCGGTACTGGACGATGACGCGGGCGCCGGCCTGCAGGAACGGCTTCATCCGCCGCGAGGCGCCACCGGCGACGTGGGCCATCCAGCGGCCCTTGTCCTCAGTCAGCAGGTCGACGATCGCGCCCGTCTCGCCGTGCGACCGGGCGGACAGGACAAAGGCGTCGCTTTCAAACTCCATGGCCGTGGTGTGGACGTGAGAACGAAACGTGTCCATCCCTTGTTTGCCGACGCTAAACGCGCCGTTTCAGTTTCCTGAGGGAGATCAGCAGGAACTTCAGAACGCCGGCTCCGAACACGATGAAGGGGATGTAGATCACCAGCATCATTGACCAGCCCCAAGAATTGGCTGGTTGGGTCATGAGCATGACAACGAGGAAGGCGCCGACCACTACGATCGCCACGATGATGCTGCGGAACCAGACCGCGCCCACTCGCTTCCGCTGCTCGTCGATAGCCGCCATGTGCCTACCTCGGATGCGCCGACTCGTAGGCCTTGATCTGGGCCACGATGTCCTTGGAGATGTCGTTGGGCAGCGGGATGGTCAGGACGTACTGGCCGATCTTCCAGCCGCCCTCGCCTTTCACGACCATGCCGGTGCCGCGGGTGGTGCCGTAGCTTTCCGACACCAGGTCCTCTTCGAACCAGGCCACGCAACGGCAGGGGATCTCGGCGAAGGTGATGGTCCGGCGGGTGGGTGTGTAGGTCCAGCCCTTGCCTTGCGCGAAATAGGGTTCGGCGAAGGCGCGGAATTCCGCCAGCGTCCAGCGCTCGGTCGCGTCGGTGCCGACGAAGACGGCATTGGGGGTGAAGGATGCGAAATAGGCCGGACCGTCGGCGCGGGAAGCGGCGAGGTTGAAGGTGTCGAGCAGTTTTCCGATTGCCGCCTCGTCCTCGGTGGCCGGGTGTCGCGGCGGCGGCATCGCGAGAGCTGAGCCCGCGAGGCTGAGGCTAAGGACGATCAGGCTGATGAGGCGGATCATGTTCGCTATCCCTCGGTCAAATCGGCCAAAAGCACAGTCAGGTCATTGATTTCGAAGAGCTATTGCGAATTCCGCCCCTGACAACCCTCGTTATCAGCCCTATTTCGCGTCGAAATCCAGTCCGAACTGGGCGTAAAGCGCGCGGTCTTCGGTCCAGCGTTCGTTGACCTTCACGTGCAGGAACAGGTGTACCTGCGCGTCCACGAGGAGCTGCCCTACGCCGCGGCCGTGGAGACCACCCAGTTCGAGGAGCGCCCCG
>JANNVY010000216.1:0-3918 GCA_031408375.1 Pseudomonadota bacterium
TCAGCAGGAAGAAGGTGATGGGGATAAGGATTTCCATCTCGGGGTAGCTCCTGGACGTCTTGGCGGCTGCGAATTGCGCCGCTCTTGTCCATGAAGAGGCGCGGGACGGGCCAAACGGATGCGGCCGGCTAGATTAAACCTTCGTAAGGCTACGCAACGCCCCGGCTTTAGCGTTCGCCGGGGACCAGGAAAGGCCAGGACACGAGGGCCAGGAACAAGGCCACCACGATGGCGGGCAAGGCTGGCCACAGGCCGGTTGAGACGCTTTCGGCCAGGGGCTGAAGCACCGGAACCACGGCCCACAGCAGGATGGCGGCGACCAGCGCCGGGGGAATGAGCATCAGGATGCTGTTGCGCAGGCGTCGGCGCGCCACGCGCTCAAGCACGGCGACGGTGAAGCCGAAGTCACGGGCGGGCGGCGCGTCGGGCGCGAAAGCCCGGCTGAGGCGGTCTTCAGGGGAGAGCGTTGTCATGGCCCGGCTCCAAGCAGTTCCAACAGTTTAGCGCGTCCGCGCGTGACATGCGACTTCACCGTGCCCAGCGGGATGCCCAGCGCTTCGGCGGCTTCCGCATGCGACCAGTCACCGGCCAGGCAGAGCGCGACGGCGCCGCGCTGTTCGACCGGCAGGCCCGCCATGGCCTTGGTGACCGTGGCCCGGTCCTCGCCGCCCGGCGCGAAGGTTGTCTCGCGGGTGTCGAGCCACTGTCGGTCGCGGCTGGCCGAGCGCGCGCGCCCGCGCTGGTGGGTCTGCGCCTTGCGCCAGGCGATGCCGCACAGCCAGGTCCGGAACCGAACCCCGTCGCGCAGGCGTTCGATCGTCGACCAGGCGGTCAGGAAGGCGTCCTGGGCCAGATCGTCGGCCTCGGCGTGGTCTGAACAGACGCGCCTCAGAAAGGCGCGAACGGCCTGCTGGTTCTGGTCAACCAGCCGGCCGAACGCCTGGGCGGAGCCCGCCCTCGCCTTCGCGACGAGGTCGGCCTCGGTCGCGAAGGGATCCATCACTCTTTCGGGGTGATCGACCGGAAGAAGCCGCCGACCAGCACCGACAGCGCGATGGCGCCCATCACGAAGGCGACGATGGTGAAGGCCTCACCCGCTCCGTACATGTCGGTGTAGGCGGCGTAGCCGAACCCGGCGCAGAGCGCGACGAACAGCACCAGACGCGCCTGCCACGGACCCCGGTAGCGGCCGCGGTAGCCGTAGCGGCGGCTGTGGCGGTCATCCCAGTCGGAATCGGGATCCAGCGGTTCACTGAAGGTCTTCAGAAGGTCGGGCGGCGGCTCTTGACCCTTGGCGGCATAGGTCCGCATCAGATCCATAGCGTCGCGCGAGCGGCGGTAGTTCAGCCAGCTGTTCCAGCCGCCGATGACGAACCAGGCCAACGGAAACAGCAGCCACCAATAGGATCGGAAAAGGTCTTCCATCGATCAGCACTCCCTTCCGAAGGCCAGCCGCGCAAGGCCGGCCGGGGGCTCCTGCCCATTGTCCTTGTAGACTCGCAACAGCTTCAGCGCTTCCGCCCGACGTCGATCCGCCAGAAAGCCCGTCCAGCCGGCGTAGATCATCCAGCTGATCGGGAACAGCAGCCACCAGAAGTCCCGGAAAAGCTCTTCCATCTCTTTGTCCTCGCCGAGGGCGGCCATCCCGCCCCATCTTCAGCCCTTGATCGCCGCCGGCGCCGGGATCGGATGCAGGGGGACGTCGAGAGTTCATCCAGCCTTCCCGGCGACGGTCACCAAGGGACGACATGGGTCTATTTGGATCCTAGATCCGGCCCAGCCTTCCGGTCAGGCGGTCGCGTCAACGAGACCGTCTTTCAGGGTGATGCGGCGAGTGCAGCGGGCCGCCACCTTTTCGTCGTGGGTGCAGATCAGGAAGGTCGCCTTCTCCTCCCGATTTACCTCGCGCATGAGGTCAAGGACCTGCTCGGCCGCAACCCGGTCCAGGCTGCCGGTCGGCTCGTCCGCCAGCACAAGTTCCGGATTGTTCATCAGGGCGCGCGCGATCGCGACCCGCTGTTTCTGCCCGCCGGAAAGGCGTGTGGCGCGAAAATCCATGCGATCGGACAGGCCCACCCGCGCAAGCAACTCACGCGCCCGCTTGCGCATCGCGCCAGTCATGCCGCCTGCGGCCGCCGCCGCTGGAAACGCGACGTTCTCGGTCGCCGTGAAGTCGGGCAACAGGTGATGGAACTGGAAGATAAAGCCGAGGCGCCTGTTGCGGAACTGGGCGCGCTCCTTCTCCGAAAGCCCCTCGACCCGCTGACCGCCGATTGTGATGGCGCCCGTGGTGGGTTTGAGCAGAAGCCCGACGATCGACAGCAGCGTCGACTTGCCGGACCCGGACGCGCCGAGCAGCGCCGCCAGCTCGCCGGGCTGAAGCGTCAGATCAACGCCCTTCAGGACCTGGGTCAGCTCGTCGCCATTGCGGAAGGTCATGGTGATTTCGCGGGCGTCGAGCACGGCGGTCATTGCTGGATTGCCTCAAGCGGATCGAGCCGCGCCGCCGACCGGGCCGGGAAGACCGACGCCAGGACCGCGCCAAGGGTTGTCAGCAGAAAGACAGCGACATAGCCGCCCTGCCCGGGTGCGATGGGCAGGGCCATCGTGCCGTCAGGCTTCGTCAACGTCGCCAGCCACGAGCAGAGGCCAAAGCCGCTGATGCAGCCGATCCCGGCGCCGACGACGCCGATTAACAGGCCCTGCAGGATGAACACCGTGGCGATGAAGCGCCGCGACACACCGAAGGCGCCCATGATCCCCACCTCGCCCCGCCGCCGGTTGGCCGAAAGGCTCAGGGCGCTGGCGATTCCGATGAGGACTGAGATCAGCGAGAAGACCTGGATCAACGTGCCGGTCTGCGCCTGGGCGACCAGCGCCCCATCCAGGTTTGCATTCCGCTCCTGCCAGGAGGTGGCGCGAAGGCCGGTGGCCTCGTGCAGGAAGGCGGCGACCGCCCGCGCGCGACCCGGCTCGAACAGCTTGATCTCGATGTTTGTGACACCCTCGGGCAGCAGGAACAGCGGTCGCGCCGTCTGGATGGACAGGTAGGCCACCCGTTCATCGAGGCTCTGCAATCCGGTCCTGAACACCCCCCGGACCGTCAGCAGCCGGTCAACCCCGCGATCGGTGCGGAAAAGGACCGGCTGGCCGGCCGACAGGCCGAGGTTCTCGGCCAATCGAACGCCGATCAGGATGCTGTCGGGACCGAGGTTCGCGTCGCCGCTGATGATCTCGGTGCTGACCGGCGAAATGGCATCGAGGCCCGATGGCTCGATCGCCGTCACCGCCACCGGCGCGACCGCTTGGCCCTTGACCAGGAATGCGCTGCCCGAGATCTGCGGGCTGATGGCGGCGACCTCCGGGTTGGTGCGCAACAGCGCGACAGTGGAACGCCAGGATCGAATTTGCCGCCGCTGGAAGGTCGAGATGGCGGCGACGGCTTCCACGTCCGCATCGGGGCTGGGCAAGACCCGCGCGACGCGAGTCATCGGCTCGAGGGAGACGTGGGCGCTGTTGGCCGTCACGTCGTCGGTCAGCCGCACGGCAAGGCCCTGGATCAGCGCCGTGATGAACACGAACGCCGTGACCCCGATGGCCACGCCGGCGATCAGCAGGCCGGTCTGGGCCGGGTTCGAAAAGAGATAGCGGCGCGCGACCGTAAACGCGAACACCCACCTAGGATCCCGGCGCGGGCGGGACGGCCTGCAGACGGACGCGCACCTTGGCGCCAGGTTTGGTCTCTGCCGGCGAACGCACGATCCTGTCGCCGGCGGAAAGTCCCTTCTCAACGATCGCGTTCAGGGATGGCCAGTTGGCGATCTGGATCCGTCGGGCGCGAACGACGCCCCGGGCGTCGACCACGTAGACCTTTGGATCGGTGGTGGCGTCCACCACGGCTTGCCGCGGCACGACGAT
>JANNVY010000217.1:0-3890 GCA_031408375.1 Pseudomonadota bacterium
GGGCAGGCCCTGGAGGTTCCCATCGCGCCGTCGACCGCCTGGGCCATGGGTTACGGCACGGTGGGGCTGCTGGTCTATGTGCTGGTCACCGGCCAGCCGTTCCTGTTCGAATATACCTCCGCCTACATCGGCTCCCTGGCCTATCTGGCGATCTTCGGATCGGTGGCGGCGTTCCTGCTCTACTACGCCCTGGCGCGGCGGACGGGCTACAGCTTCGCCTCCTACATCTCGGCGCTGACGCCGCCCATCGCCATGGGAATCTCAGCTGCCTTCGAAGGCGCGCGGTGGGGTTGGGAGGCCCTGGTCGGCCTCGTGCTGGTGGTGGTCGGCCAGTACCTGCTGATCCGCGCGCCCAAGGCCTGAGCTCAGTAGCTGGCGGGGTCCGGATCGTCGTCGCGGCCGATGCGGTGGGCGTCCAGCTTGTCGCGCCGTTGCTCGGCCTCTGCCTCGCTCAGCGATACCTCGGCCTTGGTCCGCCCGTGTTTGCGCCGGTTCGCCGCGGCCAGCGCCTTCTTCTGCGCCGCTTCGCGGTCCTTGCGCGCACGGTTCAGGTTGATGATCTCGGCCATGGAAGCCTCCGGAACGAAGGATGGGCTTGGCGGGTTCAAGGTGTTCAACCCACAGGGAGAACGTCATGCATGATACCACAGCCATCCGCGAACATATGGAAGTCCTCGGCTCGGACGGCGGTCACGTCGGCAAGGTCGACAAGATCGAAGGGTCGGACATCGAGCTGGCGAAGTTCGATCTGGGCGCCGGCCTGAAGCACCATCTCATCCCGGTCAGCTGGGTCGAGCGGGTCGACGACCACGTCCACCTCAACCTCACCAAGGACGACGCCAAGGCCAAGTGGGTCGAAAAGCACTAGGCCTACCAAAGCTTAATCCTGCGCCGCCTAGCCGGGCGGCGTCAGGGTCCCTAGATTCCCTGCGTCGGCGCGTTCGTCGGCGCGGGGACTTTCGATGACGCTTCTGCTCAACATCCTGTGGTTCATTTTCGGCGGCTGGATCTCCGGCCTGTTGTGGATGCTCGGCGGCGTGCTTCTGGCGATCACCATCGTGGGCCTGCCCTATTCGGGCGCCGCGTTCCGCATGGCCGGCTTCGCCTTCTGGCCCTTCGGCAAGGAAGTCGTATCCCGCGACGAGATCGGCGAAGGCGACCTGGGCACCGGGCCGCTGGGCTTCCTGCTAAATGTCCTCTGGTTCCTGCTGGCGGGCTGGTACATCGCGCTCAGCCATCTGATCATCGCGTTTGCCGAGGCGATCACCATCATTGGCCTGCCCTTCGCCTTCAAGGACCTGCAGCTGGCCGGCTTTGCCCTGGCGCCGATCGGCAAGACGGTGATCAAGCGCTAGGCGACACCCAGCCACTCCAGGCCTCCCGGTAGTCCCATAGCGCTGAAATCCACCTGCAGGACCCGGCGGCGCCTCGGAAGCCGCGCCCGCTCCGAAGCGTGCAGAATTGGGGTCGCGTAGGCCCAGACATCTCCGGGCTCGGCGAGGCAGGTGAGACCTTCCAGGTCAGCCGCCCATTGAGCCGTCCGGTCCGCGGGGATCCGTCCGAGCCGATGTGAGCCCACGGCGACCAACAAGGGCGCGTTGTCGGCATCAACCGGGTCCAGGTGGGCACGCAAGGTGACCATGGCCTCTATGACGGCGAAGGGCGGCTCAACGTGCTGGACTCCGGCCTTAGAGGACCACGGTCCAAATCCCTCAACCTCGACACGCGTCTGCACGGCAATGGTCCGGTCCTGGTGCCAGGCGACCGACCAGTTGGTGGCGTCTGACTTGTCAAAGAGGACGGCCCTGACCGGCTGGACGAGGGACCCGGACACCTTACGGGCGATGCCGACGAGCGGGCCGTTGTCCGCGAGCAGGCGGTCCAGTTCCGGGTGGCCGACCAGCCGCAGTCCCGCGCCCCTGGGACCGAGTTGCGCGGACAGGGCCTCGATGTCTGCGAGGTCGGCAGATACAAGCGCCCCAGCGAAGCGGGCCGCACCAGTTCGTTCAAATGCTGTTCTGTCGAAGTTCGTCACGCCTCAACCCGGCGAGATCATCTTCTCGGGCCTCACGATCTCGTCGAACTCCGCGTCGGTGACGAAGCCGCCGCCGACGGCTTCCTGGCGCAGGGTGGTGCCGTTCTTGTGGGCGGTCTTGGCGATCTTGGCCGCGGCGTCGTAGCCGATCCGTGGGGCGAGGGCGGTGACCAACATCAAGGAACGGTCCAGCGCCGCCTTGATGTTGTCCTCGCGGGCCTCCAGGCCCAGCACCAGATTGTCTGTGAAGCTGACCGCCGCGTCGGCCATCAGGCGAACCGACTGCAGGAAGTTGTAGGCCATCAGCGGGTTGTAGACGTTCAGCTCGAAGTGGCCCTGCGAGCCCGCGAAGCTGATCGCGGCGTTGTTCCCGAACACCTGGATGCAGACTTGGGTCAGGGCTTCGCACTGGGTCGGATTGACCTTGCCCGGCATGATCGACGAGCCCGGCTCATTCTCCGGCAGCGCCAGCTCGCCCAGGCCTGAACGCGGGCCAGATCCGAGGAAGCGGATGTCGTTGGCGATCTTGAAGAGCGACGCGGCCACCGTGTTGATGGCCCCGTGGCTGAACACCATCGCGTCGTGGGCGGCCAGGGCCTCGAACTTGTTGGGCGCGGTGGTGAAGGGCAGGTGGGTGATGGCAGCAATGACCTCCGCCACCTTCTCCGCGAAACCCAACGGGGCGTTCAGGCCGGTGCCTACGGCGGTGCCGCCCTGGGCCAGCTCCATCAGGGCCGGCAGGGTCATCTCGATACGCTTGATGCCGTTCTCGACCTGCGCGGTGTAGCCGCCGAACTCCTGGCCCAGCGTCAGCGGGGTGGCGTCCTGGGTGTGTGTGCGGCCGATCTTGATGATCGACTTCCACGCCTGGGCCTTGTCGTTTAGCGCGTTGCGCAGGGTGCGCAGCGCCGGCAGGAGGCGGTGGACCACCTCCTCGGCGCAGGCGATGTGCATGGCCGTCGGATAGGTGTCGTTGGACGACTGGCTCATGTTGACGTGGTCGTTGGGGTGGACGGGCGTCTTGGAGCCCATCTCGCCGCCCAGCATCTCGATCGCGCGGTTCGAGATCACCTCGTTGGCGTTCATGTTCGACTGGGTGCCCGAGCCGGTCTGCCAGACCACCAGCGGGAAGTGGTCGTTCAGCTTGCCCTCGATGACCTCGTTGGCGGCCTTGACGATGGTCTCGCCGATCTTCGGGTCCAGCTGACCCAGGGCGACGTTGGTCTCGGCCGCGGCGCGCTTGACGATGCCGAGCGCGCGAACGATCGGCAGGGGCTGTTTCTCCCAGCCGATCTTGAAGTTGCCGAGGCTGCGCTGCGACTGCGCCCCCCAATAGCGGTCGGTCGCGACCTCGATGGGGCCGAAGGTGTCGGTTTCGGTGCGAGTCGCGCTCATGGGAATCCCCGATCTGGCAGGCGCGCGCGGTGTAGCACGCGCGGCCTCTCGATCAAGGACGGGCGTGGCTAAAGGACGATCCGGAACCCGATCACGCGGCGGCAGTCCGATTGCGCGCAGCCCGCGGGATTATTGGCGGGGTCGTCGTCGTAGAGGATGTAGATGAGCCGTTCCCCGAACGAACGTCCGGCCAGGGTCATCAGCTTGTCCGCCAGCGGGTCGGTGGAGCTGACGGCGTAGAAAGGCGGGCTGCCTGCGGCCGCGGCGGCGGCTGCCTGGGCGGCGGCGACGTGTTCGGGATCGGCGCGGATCAGGGTCGCGAGGCTGACCTCGGCCGAGGCGCAGAAGACGTGCACCCGGTCGGAATAGGCCGCGATCTCGGCCGCCACGCAGGCTCGCTCCTTGATGGCCGCGGCGGCCGGGCCGCTCGAGGCCGCAAGGGCCAGAACGGCGCCCACGG
>JANNVY010000218.1:0-2123 GCA_031408375.1 Pseudomonadota bacterium
CTCGGTCAGATTGTGGGTGATCTCGAAGAGCGGCATCAGGGTGACGCGCAGCACCGCCAGCCAGACGATCGGCCAGATCAGCACACCCCAGCCCGTCAGCGCCTTCTCCAGCCCCGCGCCCAGCCGGTCCATAGGCTTGCGGGCGACGGCCAGCAAGCCGCCGATGATCAGGCTGTAAACGATCAGGTAGGCGACGAACCACAGGTGGTTCCAGGTCGGCGTGGTCAGGCAGTCGCCGCTGACCGGGTCGCACCAGTTGCCCGACGCGGTGGCGTACTTGACCCAGAAGCCGACGTAGCCCTCGGCCAGTTGCGGCGCCTTTTCGATGATCTCGTAGTAGGTCTGAGGCGGGACGATCACGAACATGCCCAGCAGCAGTGGCGGCACCAGCCGGCCCAGCCGCGACCAGGTGAAGGCGCCCGGGGTCATCTTCGCCGCCATGAAAGCCGTCGCCGCACCCGAGACAATGAAGAGCAGGGTCAGTCGCCAAGGGTTGGTCAGGAACATGAAAGGCTCGACCGCGTGTGACGCGTGTGGGCTTTTCACGTGGTAGTCCCACGTCACGTAGAACATCCCGACGTGGTAGAGAATCAGTAGCGCGAAGGCGCCGATGCGGATCCAGTCGAGATCGATGCGGCGCGCGTCTGGAGGCGAAGAAGTCATGGCCGTCTTCCGTGGCGAGTGATGAGACGACGCAATCGGCCGCGGCCCCCACCGTGACGCAATCGGCGGGTGACGGGCGGAGCACTTCGCGGGGCGAGCGGCGCGAGGGCTCGACCACGGCTGGGACGAACGGCGAGGCCTGCGGGACGAGCGGCGGGACCGCCACCCTCGTCCAGTCCTGGCTGTTGATCGGGGCGGTCGCCCTGGTGGTGATGACGGTCAACGCCCTGTCTTCGATCGACGACAACCCGATGAATCCGGCCTGGCAGCCCTGGGTCTGGGAGGTGTCCAGCGCCACCGTGATCGTCGGTCTGGTCTGGATTCCGTGGCTGGCCTACCGCCGGGCCACGCCCGAAGGCGGGCTGCTGACGCCGCGCTTCTGGCTGTTCCACGGCCTGGCCTTGCTGGCCTTTTCCGCCGTCCACGTTGCGGGCTTCGTGGCTGTGCGCAAGTTGGTCTACGGGGCGGTGGGCGAGCAATACGACTTCGGGCCGCTGGAGCGGGTCTTTCCGTATGAGCTGCGGAAGGACCTTCTGACCTACGCCATCTTCATCTCGGTGTTCTGGGGCGTCGACGTCCTGCGCCGCCGCCGCCACGTCGCCCCCTCCGAGCCCGCCACCTTCGACATCCTCGACGGCCAGCGGGTGATCCGGGTATCGCTGGATCAGATCGTGGCCATCACTTCGGCCGGCAACTACGTCGAGTTCCTGCTGGAGGACGGCAGGAGGCCCCTGATGCGGGCGCCGCTCACCGCGGTCGAGGGCGACCTGGGCGAGCGCGGGTTTGTGCGTACGCACCGCTCGTGGCTGGTGAACCGCTCGCGAGTGACCGGGCTGAAGCCGGAAGGCTCCGGCGACTGGTCGGTCGAGTTGGGCGCGGTCGAAGTCCCGCTGTCACGCCGCTTCAAGGCGGCGCTGGGCCAGCTGAAGGACGGCTAGACGCGCTGGAACGGGTAGAAGTCGCCACCCAGCTGCAGGATCGAGGTCAGTTCGTCGAGCGCGCCGCGCGTTTCCTCGATGATCTTCGGATCGGCCAGGTCTGAAGGGCGAAGCTCCTCGCGGTACCATTCGCCGGCCCATTGCACGAGCAGGTCGTAGAGCCCTTCGCTCATGCGCTGGAACGGGTTGGTCGCCTCCAACTCGGCCTCGGTCAGCACCACGCGCAGGCGCAGGCAGGCAGGCCCGCCGCCGTTGCGCATGGACTGGCGCACATCGACGTATTCGACCCTGCCGATCGGGCCGTTGGAGGTGACCAGCGCCTGAGCCGCGGCATGGGCGGCGGGGTTCTCTTCGGTTTCGGTCGGCGCCAGCAGCACCAGGCGATCCTCGCCCGGCAGCACCAGCAGCTGGGAGTTGAAGAGGTAGGACTTCACCGCGTCGGCCAGGGGCAGGTCGGCTTCGGCGACCTCGACGAATTCCGGCTTGAAGAGACCCTTGGCCGCGGCCTCGATGGCCTTCAGC
>JANNVY010000219.1:0-7266 GCA_031408375.1 Pseudomonadota bacterium
CCAGTCCGGATTGCCCTGGGCGTTGGCCTCTCGATAGAGCACCAGCCTTGGGCAGAGGGGGCAGTCGCGGGGGGCTTCGGGCGGGACGCTCACTGTTCGTCTTCCGCCTCGATTTCGGCGGTCGAGCGGGTCTGGGTCTGCAGGAAGCGCGGATTGTGCGCCGGTTTGCGCGGCCGGCCTATGATGCCTGACAGGTCCGCCAGTTCCACGAAGGTGTCGCACTGGCGGCGCAGGTCGTCGGACGCCATCGGCGGCTGGGATTTCACGGTCGAGACGACGGTCACCCGCACGCCCTTGCGCTGAACTGCCTCCACCAGGGCGCGGAAGTCGCCGTCGCCGGAGAACAGCACCAGATGGTCAGCCGAGGCCTGGGCCATCTCCATCATGTCGACCGCGATCTCCATGTCCATGTCGCCGCGCCAGCGCTTGCGCCCCTCGCGGTCGGTGAACTCGCGCGCCGGCTTGGTCACCAGGGAAAAGCCGTTGTAGTCGAGCCAGTCGACCAGCGGCCGGATCGGCGAGTAGTCGTCGCCGCCCTCGGCGATGGCGGTGTAGTAGTAGGCGCGGATCAGCACCCCGCGCTGACGGAACTCGTCCAGCAGCTTCTTGTAGTCGATGTCGAAATCCAGCGCCTTGGCGGCGGAGTAGAGGTTGGCGCCATCGATGAAGAGCGCGATGCGGTCGGTGGGATAGAAGCTCACTGGGAAATGTCCTGAGGGTTTGAAATGGGTTCGGCTGACGAATTCGCCGATGGGGCCGTGATCGTGGCGCTGGGGTCCAACCTGAAAGGGTCGTACGGGTCGCTGGAAGCCCTGCTGGAGGCCGCGCTCGCGAAATTCGAGGCGGCCGGATTGAAGGTCGTCGCCCGGTCGTCCTGGTGGAAATCCGCCGCCTGGCCCGACCCGACGGGGCCGGAGTATCGCAACGGCGTCGCCCTTGTCGAGACGGCGCTGGGCCCGCGCGCTACCCTCGACGCCCTGCGCTGCATCGAGCGCGCCTTCGGCCGCGAACGGGCCGAGGCGAACGCCGCGCGCACCCTGGATCTCGACCTGATCGCCCATGGCCGCACGATCTTGAACGACCCCAGCCTGACCCTGCCACACCCGCGCGCCCACGTGCGCCGATTCGTCATGGGCCCGCTGGCCGAGGTGCTGCCGGAATGGCGTCACCCAGTGCTGGGCGACACCTCGGAACGCCTGTCTGAAAAAGCCGCTGTCGGCAGCGACGCGGTCCCCGTCGATAGAGTTTGAGCCACGAAAAGCACGAAAGACACGAACGCGTCCGAAAGGTGAGGAGACTTTGGCTCTATCGACGCGCCGAAGGCGCCTCATTGCGGGAGTCTCGACGTCAACGGCGGTGGGTTCGTGTCTTTCGTGATTTTCGTGGCCGAATTTTCTTGCTGTCTCGCTCGCCGCACCGTCTTGCCGCATTGCACAATCAGTAACGGATCGCTAAATAGAGCGGTTCAAATTTCCACCTCCCCGAGGATTTCATGGCTCGCGTCACCGTCGAAGATTGCGTTGAGAAGGTCCCGAACCGGTTCGGCCTTGTCCTGCTGTCGGCCCACCGCGCTCGCGCCATCTCGGCCGGCGCCTCGCTCCTGCTGGACCGCGACAACGACAAGAACCCCGTCGTCGCGCTGCGCGAAATCGCCGAAGACAAGGTCGATCCGTCCGGTCTGTCCGAGAACCTGATCGGCACCCTGCAGCGTGTGGATGAGCGCACCGAAGCCGAGGAAGAGGCCGAAACCCTCGCCCTGCTGGCCGATCCGCAGCACATGCAGATGTCCGAGCACGAGCTGGTCCGCGCCCTGCAAAGCGACAGGGATGGCGGCCAGGAGGAGCGGTACTGACGGCGCCCGCCGACAGCACCCCCAAGGAAGCGCCGGGCTCCGGCGCTTCCGACACACCTGCGATGGATACCAGCACGGCCGCCGGGCAACCGGCGGCCGTTGCTGCGTCCGCCAAGCCGGCTGGAGAGAAGCGCTCGTCGGTCAAGCTGAGCGCCGAAGCCCTGCCAGAGACCGACGTCGCCCCGGCCAATGACCTGCCGGCGCCCCTGCCGCGCCAGCGCATCAAGTACCTGCGCCAAACCGAGCTGGTCGAACGGGTGCACGCCTATGACCCTGACGCTGACGAGGCCCTGATCAACCGGGCCTATGTCTACGCCATGCAGATGCACGGGGCGCAGCTGCGCGCTTCGGGCGATCCCTACTACGCCCACCCCATCGAGGTGGCCGGGATTCTGACGGAATACCGGCTCGACACCGCCGCCATCGTGACCGCACTGCTGCACGACGTCATCGAAGACACGCCGGTGTCCAAGGAGGACATCGCCAAGCTGTTCGGCAGCGAAATCGCCGAGCTGGTCGAGGGCGTCACCAAGCTGTCGCGGCTGGAGGAACAGGCCGAGCACACCCGCCAGGCCGAGAACCTGCGCAAGTTCATCCTGGCCATTTCCAGGGACGTAAGGGTGCTTCTGGTCAAGCTGGCCGACCGCCTGCACAACATGCGCACCCTCCAGTACGTCAAGCCGGAGAAGCGCGAGCGGATCGCGCGCGAAACGCTTGAAGTCTACGCGCTCTTGGCGCGCACCATCGGCTGTCACCGCATTGCCACCGAGCTGGAAGAGCTGTCCTTCGAACACCTCAACCCCTTGGCCCGCGACGCCATCGTCAAGCGGCTGGAGCAGCTCAAGATCGAGCAGGGCGGGGCGGTTTCGGTCGTCTCGGGCGGCATCGCCAAGTCTCTGAACGACGCCGGAATCCGCGGCGAGGTCTATGGCCGCGAGAAGACGCCCTATTCCATCTGGCGCAAGCTGGAGCGCAAGTCTGTGGGCTTCTCCCAGCTGTCGGACATCTACGCCTTCCGGGTGATCGTCGACACCGAGGCTGATTGCTACAGGGCGCTGGGCGCCGTGCACTCCAAGTGGCCGACCATCTACGAGCGCTTCAAGGACTACATCTCGCGGCCCAAGCGAAACAATTATCGCTCTCTGCACACCACGGTCGTTGGCCCCAAGGGCATGCGCATCGAGATGCAGATCCGCACCGCCACCATGGACCTGGTGGCCGAGGAGGGCGTCGCCGCCCACTGGAAGTACAAGAACAAGAACTATGGCTTCGACGCCGAGGCGGCCGAGCGGGAAGGCGGGCGCGACCCGCTCCAGAACCTGCGCGACCTGATCACCGTGCTCGAGCACGGCGGCGGCGACACAGATGACCTGGTCGAGCACGCCAAGCTCGAAATGTTCATGGACCAGGTTTTTGCTTTCACGCCCAAGGGCCAGCTGATCTCCCTGCCGACAGGGGCCATGCCGCTGGACTTCGCCTACGCTGTCCACACCGAGGTCGGAGACACCGCCATCGGGGTGAAGATCAACGGCGAGCTGCGCCCCATGCGCACCCTGATCCAGAACGGCGACGTCATCGAAATCATCCGGGGCCCCAAGACCGCCATCCCGCCGGATTGGCGCTCCCTGGCCATCACCGGCCGCGCCCGCTCGGCCATCCGCCGCCACATTCGCCAGACCGAGAAGGGCGAGTTCCAGAAGCTGGGCAAAGTCTCCATCGAGCAGACATTCGCCAAGGCCGGCAAGTCGCTGACCGACATCTCCATGCGCCCGGCGCTTGAGCGATTTTCGATCGCCACCGAGGACGAGCTCCAGGCTGCGGTGGGCCGCGGTCGGATTGCACCGACCCAGGTGCTGGACGCGGTGTTCCCGGGCCTGAAAGACTCCGAGCGCGCCGCTGCTGCAGCCCGCACCCGCATCGCTGACGGCAAGGGCGGACGGCTGTTCATTCGCGGCGGGGGCCTGACGCCCGGCGTGTCGGTGCACTTTGCGCCCTGCTGCAGCCCGGTGCCCGGCGACCGCATCATGGGCATTCTGCAGCCCGATGTCGGCCTGACCGTCCACACCATAGACTGCGAGCGCCTGGCCGAGTTCGAGGACCGCGACGACCTGTGGCGCGACCTGCAGTGGACGCCCCAGGCCGAGACCAACACCCTGGCGGCGGCCCGCCTGCGCGCCACCATCCGCAATGCGCCCGGCGTGCTGGGCCAGGCCTGCACCATCATCGGCGAGGCCGGCGCCAACATCCTGAACCTGAAGATGGCCCACCGGCAGGCCGACTTCTTCGACGTGGACTTCGATGTCGAGGTCGTCGATGCGCGCCACCTGACCCACATCGCGGCGGCGCTCAGGGCGTGTCCGTCGGTGGAGACCGTGGATCGCGTGAAGGGCTAATAGCTCTTCCAGAGATGGGGCTGAGGCGCTAATCCCGCCCCCATGACATCCGAAGACGTCCTCGAAGAATTCCGCGCCGCCGGCGCCCTGCGCGAGGGGCACTTCGTGTTGTCCTCCGGCCTGCACAGCGGCGTGTTCCTGCAGAAGAACCTCGTGTTCATGCGCCCCGCCCGCTGCGAGAAGCTGTGCCAGGCCCTGGCCCACAAGGTGCTGTCGCTGCGGCCCGACGTACAGGTGGTGATCTCGCCGGCCGTGGGGGGCATCATCCCGGGCTACGAGACCGCCCGGCACATGAATGTCCCGTCGATGTACGTCGAGCGCGAGGGCGGCTCCTTCAAGCTGCGCCGCGGTTTCCACGTCGATCCGGGAACCAGGGTCGCCATGATCGAGGACATCGTCACCACGGGCCTGTCGTCGCGTGAATGCATCCAGGCCATCCGAGACGCCGGCGGCGACGTGGTGGTGGCGGGCTGTATCGTGGATCGTTCGGGCGGTCGCGCGGACGTGGGCGCGCCGCTGGTGGCGCTGGCGACGCTGGACGTGCCGGCCTACCCGGCTGACGCCCTGCCGCCTGAGCTGGCGGCCATCCCCATCGAGGACCCGGGCTCGCGCCGATTGTCCGGGGGACTGTCCAAGTGACGCGTATCCGGCTGGGGGTGAACATCGACCATGTCGCCACCGTCCGGAACGCGCGCGGCGGCGCACTTCCTGATCCCGTGCGTGCCGCCGAGCTGGCTATCGCGGCGGGCGCCGACGGCATCACGGCGCACCTGCGCGAGGACCGCCGCCATATCCGCGACGCCGACATCGAGGGGCTGAATCAGCTCTGCCGGCGACTGTCGCGCCCGTTGAACTTCGAAATGGCGGTGACGGAGGAGATGCAGGCCATCGGCCTGCGCATCCTGCCCCATGCCGCCTGCCTGGTGCCCGAGCGCCGCGAGGAGCGCACCACCGAGGGCGGGCTGGACGCCGCGGGCCAGCACAATCGCGTCGCCCCCGTCGTCCGCGCCTTCAACGACGCCGGCATCCGCTCCTCCCTGTTCATCCAGGCTGACCCCGACCAGATCCGCGCCGCCGCCGACATGGCCGCGCCGGTCGTCGAGCTGCACACCGGCGCCTGGTGCGACGCCCTGTCCGAGGGCCGGACCGACGAGGCCGCCGTCATTTTCGAAACTTTGCGCGCCGCCGCCCACCAGGCCGACGAGGCCGGCATCGAGGTCCACGCGGGCCACGGGCTGGATTTCGCCACCGCCGGGGCCATCGCCGCCATCCCCCAGGTGCGCGAACTGAACATCGGCCATTTCCTGATCGGCGAGGCGATTTTCACCGGCCTGGCCCCGGCCATTGCCGCCATGCGGTCGGCCATCGACGCGGGGAGGGCGGCCTTTGATCATCGGCATCGGCTCTGACCTCAGCGACATCCGCCGCATCCAGGCCTCGCTGGATCGCTTCGGCGACCGTTTCACCAACCGCTGCTTCACCGACACCGAGCGCATGCGGTCCGAGCGCAAGCCCGACCGCGCCTCCAGCTACGCCAAGCGCTTCGCTGCCAAGGAAGCCTGCGCCAAGGCCCTGGGCACCGGCATGCGCGGTGCGGTCTATTGGCGCGACATGGGGGTGGTGAACCTGCCTTCAGGCCAGCCGACCATGGCGCTGACGGGCGGGGCGGCGGCACGGCTGGCCAGGCTGACGCCCCCCGGTTGCAAGGCCTTGATCCATGTCAGCCTTACGGACGACCATCCCTACGCCCAGGCCTTCGTAATAATCGAAGCCTTGCCCGAGACATAAACAGCGACTACCGACGCCAACGCGGCCGAGGCGCGCCAGGGGCGACGCACTCCGGCAGGGGATTATGAAGTATGAGCACCGATAACCACGGGTCGGACGGCCACGACGATCACGAGGCGCACGAAGCGCCGGAGGCCGATGCCCCCGAGGCGGTCGCCCACCACGATGCGCCCGAGACGGTCGAGGCCCACGCGGCCCCCGAGGCGCATGGTGACGAGCATCACGAAGCCGCCGAAGGTCACGACGACGCCCGCGACGACGATGATGGGGACGACCGCGACGGTGACGACGACGACGACGATAACGACGAGCCGAAGTCGGCCAAGGAAGAAACCGCCGAGATCGTGAAAACGATCGCCTACGCCCTGCTGATCGCCCTGGTCCTGCGCGTCCTGCTGTTCCAGCCCTTCACCATCCCGTCCGCCTCGATGGAGCCCAACCTCTACGAGGGCGACTACATCATCGTGTCCAAGTGGGACTACGGCTACTCGAAGCACTCCATCCCGCTCAGCCCCGGAATCTTCTCGGGCCGCCTCTTCGGTTCGGAGCCGCGGCGCGGCGACGTCGTCGTCTTCAAGCTGCCGCGCGACAACAAGACCGACTACATCAAGCGCCTGATCGGCCTGCCGGGCGACCGGCTGCAGATGCGCAACAACCTGCTCTACATCAACGACAAGCCCGTGACCGATGTGATCCAGGGCCGTGTCGACGTCGACACCGGCTACGGCTTCGAGCGTTCGGCCACCACCGTCCGCGAGACTCTGCCCGAAGGCCGCCAGATCACCATCCAGGACTTCGGCCCAGACGGTCATCTCGACAACACCGGCGTCTACACCGTGCCGCCCGGCTACTACTTCATGATGGGCGACAACCGCGACAACTCGATCGACAGCCGCGTCGAGCAGGAGAACGGCGTGGGCCTGGTCCCGGCCGAAAACCTCGTCGGCAAGGCCAACATCATCCTGTTCTCGTGGAAGCCCGGCGCCTCGCTCTGGAAGCCCTGGACCTGGTTCACCCACCTGCGTCCGTCGCGGTTCTTCCACAGCCTGAAATAGTCGCATGCCGACGAACGCGCGCGAGGCGGCGGTCGCAGAGCTGGAACGCAACCTCGGCCATGCCTTCACCGACCGGAAGCGCCTGGATCTCGCCCTGACCCACGCCAGCGTGGGCGGGGCGTCGCGCGTCAAGGACAACGAACGCTTCGAGTTCCTTGGGGACCGGGTTCTGGGCCTG
>JANNVY010000220.1:0-2282 GCA_031408375.1 Pseudomonadota bacterium
GATGTTCGGCGGCCTCGCCGCCGCGACCGCCCCCACGGAATTCACCGCCAGCGGCGCACTGTTGAACATGCTGGTAACCCCCTTGCTGGCGGCGATTTCATCCCTCGTCGGCACGACCGGCGTGGCGGCGATCTACTTCGAACTCCGCGCGATCAAGGAAGGCGTCGGCGCCAAGGACCTGGCCGCGGTCTTCGATTAGACGTCGAACTTGTCCTTGCGCCGGCGGCCCATGAGCAGCCGCGACTCCAGCCGCCCGCGCAGGCCGGCGTAGTAGGCGCCCAGGAAGTCGAAGTCGTCGTCTTCGTTGCGCACCCAGCCGATCTTGCCGGCGATGCGATCAGCCACGGCGCGCATGGTCTTGCGGTCGCGCAGGCGCAGGACGTCCTCCAGCACGTGCAGTTCCTTGACCCCGTAGGCGTCCAGCTGGGCGGTGGTGAAGGCGAAACGGTGCAGCCGGCCCTCGGCGTCGTCAGCCATGTCGCGGACCAGCAACTGCTTCGGCGCCCGCACCACCCAGGTGCCGCCGATCAGGTCGCCGGCACGCAGGCGATCACGGTTGAACAGGGGGAAGAACACGAAGATTGCACACCAGGCGGCTGCGAGCAGGAACATCCAGCTGTCGACCCCGCCGGCCGTCGCGCGCATGCCCAGCAGTGACAGGGGGATGAACACTTCCAGCTCGCGCGTTGCATTGCGGGCAAACACCGCCTCGGCGCGCAGCCGCCCGCCGTCGCGTGACGCGACCCTGATGCCCATGGCGCGCTTGCCCGGCGTGGCGGCGCGCGGCGACAGCTCGAAGGCCACGAAGTAGAGATTCCGCAACACGAAGGCGCCCAGCATCCAGACCACCATGGCCAGCTCGGCGCCCAGGGGCATGCGGCCGTTGCCGGCCGAGTTTCCGGGCTCGGCCGTGCTGAAGATGCCGGCCCCGATCAGGGCCAGGATGGTCATCCCGATCAGGACGCCGACGATGATCGCCAGGTCCAGCAGGAAGGCGCTGGCGCGCTGGCCGGCGTCGGCGATCTTCAGCCGCAGGTCGACGCCCTCGGGCGTGATCAGGGTGCGCTCGGCACGGTCGACGGCGACGGGCTCAGACAGGGCCATGAGTCTGCCTCCCCGGACGCGGCCCATAGAAGTAGAGGCACCACAGCAGGCCCGACATGCCGGCGATGGCGTAGCGCGCGATGTCCGAAGTGATCAGCTGGCGGCCGAAGCCCTCCAGCAGGCCCGCAAACATCAGCATCACCACAACCCCGCCCATGACCGTCGCGGCCGTCCGTCCGGCCTCGGTGGCGGCGTCGATGCGGTCGCGGTCGCCGGGGAAGGCCATGGCCCAGCCGATCTTGAACCCGGCCGCGCCCGCCAGGATCAGGGCGAAGATCTCGGTCACGCCGTGGATCGCCAGCCAGCCGCCCAGCTCGAAGCCCAGGCCGTGGCTGAAGTAGAGCACCAGCATGGCGCCCATCATCGCCCCGTTCATCGCCATCAGCACCGCCGTCGGCACCCCGAAGGCGAACCCGAGCGCGAAGGACAGGATGGCGACCTGGGCGTTGTGGGTGAACAGGAAGGTGGCGAAGGCCGACAGTCCGTCCTGGCCCGCCCCGTCGTAGAGCCCCTTGCGCAGGCTCTCGGTTGAGGCGGTCGGATCGCGCCCGGCCGCCAGTTCCGGATCGATGAAGGAATAGTACCAGTCGGAGTCCTGAAGCGTCAGGGTCGCCGACACCACGACGCCCAGCAGCATCAACCCTGCCGATGCAAGGGTCTCGCGCCACAGGTTGCGCACCGCCGCGGGCCAGTCGCGGGTCAGGAAATCCGTGAACCGCGACAGGAGCGTCGAGCGCGGCCCGTAGACGAAGAAATAGGCTCGCGCGGTCAGGGTCTCGAGATAGGCGGTCAGCGCCTGGTCCAGCGAGGTGGCGCGCGCCACCGACAGGGCCGACAGCGTCGCCCGGTAGAGCACCGGCACCGCCAGCAGCTCCTCATCGGTCAGCGACGCGGGCGAGCCCTTCTCGACCCGGTCCATCAGGCTTTCCAGCCTGCGCCAATCGCCCTCGCGCTCCTGCCGGAACCGCTGGCTCTTGAGTTTGAGTTCAGCCACGGAGCGCCCTCACACCAGGTCCCGACGCTTGACGTCGAGATAGGCGTTGAGGAGCGCCGGGCCGATCCGGTCGATGGGGGCGTCGACGATGTGGGCGCCCATGCGGCGCAGGCGGGTGATCACCGTGTCGCGCTCGCGGTCCCAGGGCGTGGGCGTGCCGACCCGGACCGCAGCCGACGTCGAG
>JANNVY010000221.1:0-7852 GCA_031408375.1 Pseudomonadota bacterium
CCGACGGCCGGCATGGCCGCGCGCGGCGTCACCGGGATGGGCGCGGCGGGCTGGGGCGTGGCGCGGACGGCGGCGGCCTCCTGGTAGGGTTCGCGCTCGCCCGGATCGACGCGCAGCGCCCAGACCGGGCGGCCCAGCCACTTGGCCGCGGCGGCGCGCACGGACGCGGGGGTAACCTCGGCGTAACGGCGAAGCTGGGTCCGGTAGAACCCGGGATCGTTGGCGTAGAGCGCGCCCTCTGCCAGCACCACGGCCTTGCCGGTAAAGCCGCCGGTGGGCTCCAGCTGCTGGATGGTCTGGGACAGCTGGCCGGTGACGGCGCGGCGCACCTCGTCCCCGGTGGGGCCGTTACGGATAAAGTCGGCGATCAGCGCATCCAGCTTGGCCGAGACCACGGCGGGATCGACGCCGGGCTTCACGTCGACCGTGACGTCGAACAGCGACAGCCTCTGGAACTGCTGCATGTTGGCCGTGACGGCCACGGCGCTCTGGTCGCCGCGCACCAGCGCGTTGTCGAGCCGCGAGGAGGCCAGGCCGCCCAGGACCTGGGCGGCGACGTCCAGGGCCTCGGCGTCTTCGGCGCCGAAGCCGGGCACGACCCAGCTGCGCTGCAGGCGGGTGAAGGAGACCCGGTCGTGCATCACGGCGTCGACGCGGGCGGGCAGGGTAGGGATGACGGCCTGGGCCGGCTCGTTGCCGGTCCCGCGCGGGATGTGGCCGAAGTATTTCTCGACCAGGCGCCGCGCAGTGGCGGCGTCGATGTCGCCGGCCAGCACCAGCACGGCGTTGTTGGGGCCGTAGTTGTCGCGGTGCCACTGGCGCACGTCCTCGAGGCTGGCGGCGTCCAGGTCGGCCATCGAGCCGATAGTGTCGTGGCGATAGGGGTGGCCCTCGGGGAACAGGGCCTCGAGCTGGGCGTAGCCGGTCAGGCCGAACGGCTGGTTGTCGCCCTGGCGCTTCTCGTTCTGGACGATGCCCCGCTGGGCGTCGAGGCGCTCCTGGCTGAGCGCGCCCAGCAGGTGGCCCATGCGGTCGCTCTCCATGTACAGCGCCTGCTCGACGGCCGGTGTTGGCACCGTCTGGAAGAAGTTGGTGCGGTCAAACCAGGTGGTGCCGTTCCAGTCCGTCGCGCCCATGGCGCGCAGCGGCTCCATCAAGCCCTGGGGCAGGTTCTCTGTGCCGTTGAACAGGCCGATGTGCTCGAACAGGTGCGCAAAGCCCGTTCGGCCGACCGGCTCGTCCTTGGAGCCGACATTGTACCAAGCCTGGATCGCCACCACCGGCGCCTTGCGGTCGGTGTGGACGATCACGCGCAGGCCGTTGGCCAGCGTGAACTGCTCGTAGGGGATGTTCACCTGGGCGACCAGCTGGCTCAGCGGCGCGGGCTCGGCGGGCTTGGAGACGGCGGCGATCGGCGCGGACGCCAGAACGAGAGCGGCGAGAAGGGCGGGCCAGCGCATGTCGAAATCCCCCAGATGACGGCGGGGCAGACTATGGGAGGGATTTCGGTGGGCAAGTTACGGTTCTGACAGGTCGACCGCTGGCGCGGCGCACCCTCGCGGCCTATGTCTGCAGCCGCCGCCCGCACCCAACCTTACCTAGGGTAATCTTGACGTTTACGTAAAGGCGAGCTTAGAGGGCGCCAGCAAACAGAGGCCGTCATGACCGAAGCCTATATTTACGACGCCGTCCGCACCCCCCGTGGCAAGGGCAAGAAGGACGGATCGCTCCACGAGATCACCGCTCTTTCGCTGGCCACCCAGATGCTGGAGGCCGTTCGCGACCGCAATAATCTGGACACCAGCCTGGTCGACGACGTGATCCTGGGCTGCGTTTCTCCGGTGGGCGAGCAGGGCGCCGACATCGCGCGCACCGCGGTCCTCATGGCCGGCTACGCCCAGACTACGGCGGGCGTCCAGGTGAACCGCTTCTGCGCCTCGGGCCTGGAAGCCTGCAACATCGCCGCGGCCAAGGTCATTTCCGGCGAGGCCGAGTTCGCCATCGGCGGCGGCATCGAGGCCATGAGCCGCGTGCCCATGGGCAGTGACGGCGGCGCCTGGCCGACGGACCCGTCCTCGGCCTTCCCGACCTACTTCGTGCCGCAAGGCGTCTCCGCCGACATGATCGCCACCAAGTACGGCTTCAGCCGCGACGACGTCGACGCCTACTCGGTCGAGAGCCAGAAGCGTTCGGCCAAGTCCTGGGCCGAGGGCCGCTTCAAGGGCTCGGTCGTGGCCGTGAAGGATCAGCTGGGCATGACCCGCCTGGACCACGACGAGAACATCCGCGGCAATACCGACATGCAGGCGCTCGCCTCGCTGAACCCCTCGTTCCAGATGATGGGCGAGATGGCCTTCGACGCGGTGATCAACCAGCGCTACCCCGAGGTCGAGCGGATCAACCACGTCCACACCCCGGGCAACTCCTCGGCGATCGTTGATGGCGCCTCCGCCATCCTGATCGGGTCCAAGGAAGCCGGCGAGCGCGCCGGCCTCAAGCCCCGCGCCCGCATCCGCGGCGCCGCCTCGATCGGCTCCGAGCCCTCGATCATGCTGACCGGCCCCGAGCCCGTCACCCGCAAGCTGCTGGCCCGCCTCGGCATGGGCGTGAACGACATCGACCTCTATGAGCTGAACGAGGCCTTCGCCGCCGTGGTCCTGCGCTACATGCAGGCGCTGGATATCGACCACTCCAGGATCAACGTCTGCGGCGGCGCCATCTCGATGGGCCACCCGCTGGGCGCCACCGGCGGCATGATCCTGGGCACCGTGCTCGACGAGCTCGAGCGCTCCGGCAAGGGCACCGCCCTGGCCACCCTTTGCATTGGCGGCGGCATGGGCACCGCCACCGTCATCGAACGCGTCTAAGGAAGATCAGGACCATGGAAACCTTCAAGATTGACGTCGACGCCGACGGCATCGCCCTGATCACCTTCGACGTGCCGGGCCGCAGCATGAACACCCTGACCTCCAAGGTCATGGAAGAGCTGCCGCAGGTGATCGAACGCATCGCCACCGACGCGGCCATCAAGGGCGCGGTGTTCACCTCGGGCAAGACCTCGGGCTTCTGCGCCGGGGCGGACCTGGGCGACATGGCCTCTGGCGGCCTGACCGGCGGCGCGGGTTCGGGCGAGGCGGCCCTTAAGGCCGGGTTCGACGCCGGCTGGCGCATCAATGGCGCCTTCCGCGCCCTGGAGACCTGCGGCAAGCCCATCGCGGCGGCGATCAACGGCCTGGCCCTGGGCGGCGGCCTTGAGCTGACCCTGGCCTGCCACTATCGCGTCGTCGCCGATGACTCGAAGATCCAGCTGGGCCTGCCCGAGATCAAGGTCGGGCTGTTCCCCGGCGGCGGCGGCACCCAGCGTCTGCCGCGCCTGATCGGTGTGCAGGCGGCCCTGATGGCCATCAGCGAAGGCAAGTCGTTCCGGCCCAAGGATGCGCTCGCCGCCGGCGTCGTGCACGCCGTGGTTCCGGCCGCCGACGTGCTCCAGAACGCCAAGGACTGGGTCAAGACCGGCAAGGCCCAGCAGCCCTGGGACGACAAGGGCTTCAAGCTGCCCGGCGGCGGTCCCTACCATCCCGCGGGGATGCAGGTGTTCGTCATGGGCAACGCCATGCTGCGCAAGCAGAGCTACGGCAACTACCCCGCCGTCGTGAACATGATGAAGGCCGTCTATGAAGGCGTGCAGGTGCCGATGGACGCCGCGTTGCGCATCGAGACCCGCTACTTCATCAAGACCATCATGACCCCCCAGGCGCAGGCGATGATCCGTTCGCTGTTCCTGTCAAAGCAGGAGTTGGACAAGGGCGCCCTGCGTCCTGCCGGCGTTCCCGCCTCCGACCCGAAGAAGGTGTCCGTCCTGGGCGCCGGCATGATGGGCGCGGGCATCGCCTATGTGCAGATCATGGCCGGCATTGAGACCGTCCTGATCGACGTCACGCAGGAAGCCGCCGACAAGGGCCGCGCCCACGTCGAGGAGCTGCTCAAGAAGCGCCTCTCGCGCGGTCAGATGACCCAGGAGAAGCACGACAAGACCCTGGCCCTGCTCACCGCCACCACCGACTACGCCCACGTGAAGGGCTCGGACCTGGTCGTCGAGGCCGTGTTCGAAAGCCGCGAAATCAAGGCCAAGGTGACTGCGCTGGCCGAGGCTCAGCTGGCTGAAGGCGCCATCTTCGGCTCCAACACCTCGACCCTGCCGATCACCGGCCTGGCCGAAGCCTCGATCCGGCCCGAGGACTTCATCGGCATCCACTTCTTCTCGCCCGTCGACAAGATGATGCTGGTCGAGATCATCATGGGCGAGAAGACCAGCCAGGCGGCGCTGGCCAAGTCGCTCGACTACGTCATGAAGATCAAGAAGACCCCGATCGTCGTGAACGACTCACGCGGCTTCTACACCTCGCGCTGCTTCGGCACCTTCCTGATGGAAGGCATGGCCATGCTGTCGGAAGGCTATGCGCCCGCGCTGATCGACAACGTCGGGCGGATGACCGGCATGCCGCGCGGCCCGCTGGAGATGCACGACGACGTCGCGCTGGACCTCTCCTACAAGATCGCCAAGCAGACGGCCGAAGACCTGGGCGACAAGTACGTCCCGACCCCCGGCCAGGACATCGTCGCGGCCATGGTCGAGGGCGGCCGCTTCGGGCGCAAGAACGGCAAGGGCTTCTACGACTATCCGGAAGCCAAGGGCACGCCCAAGACCCTGTGGAAGGGCCTGTCCGAGCTGGCGCCGGTGAAGATCAACGAGTCCGACGACGCGCTCGTCACCGAGCTGAAGACCCGCCTCCTGTATCGCCAGGCCGTCGAGGCCGCGCGTTGCTGGGCCGAGGGCGTGGTGGACGATCCGCGCGAGGCCGACGTCGGCGCCATCCTGGGCTGGGGCTTCGCGCCCTGGTCCGGCGGCCCGATCACCCTGATCGACCAGGCTGGACTGGCCGAGTTCGTGGCCACCTGCGACCGCTTGGCCCAGGCCTACGGCGAACGTTTCGCGGTCCCGCAACTGCTCCGCGACATGGCCGCCAAGGGCGAGACCTTCTACGGTAAGTTCTCCGGCAAGAAGGCAGCGGCTTAAGGCCTCTCCCTCGGAGGAGGGAGAGGGACCCGCGCACCGGCTCGCGCAAGCGGGCCGGTCCTGGCGAGGGAGAGGGAGGAAGGATGCGCCGCCGTTGCGTCCCTTCCTCTTCCTCCAGCATGGGCCTGCGCGCTCCGCGCTCCGGCATGCTGGGACATCCCTCTCCGAAAGGGGAAGGAAAAGGGACGGAGCGTTCGATGCAGTCGCGCCTGATCAAGACCAACACCACCACCCAGCACGTCTGGGAAGCGGGCTCCGGTCCGCTGGTGATTTTCTGCCACGGCTTCCCCGAACTGGGCTGGTCCTGGCGCCATCAGGTCGAGGCCCTGGCCGCCGCCGGCTATCACGCCGTCGCGCCCGACATGCGTGGCTATGGCGGCACCGACGCGCCCGAAGGCGTTGAGGCCTATTCGATCTTCCAGCTGGTCGGCGACATGGTCGCGCTGGTCCATGCCCTGGGGGAAAAGCAGGCGGTTGTCGTGGGCCACGACTGGGGCGCGCCGATCGCCTGGCACTGCGCCCTCCTGCGCCCCGACATCTTCCGCGCGGTGGCGGCTCTGTCGGTTCCGCTCAATCCGCGTCGCGCGACGCGCAAGCCGATCCCGACCTTCCGCGCCATGGCCAAGGCCATGGGCAAGGACTTCTACATACTCCGTTTCCAGGAGCCCGGCGCCGAGGCCGAGTTCGAGGCGGACATTGAGCAGGCGCTCACCAACGCCTTCTGGTCCTATGATGGCGCCACGCCCGCCGACCGCCGCGCGACGGGGTTTCTGGCCCCCGGGGTCAGTTTCCTCGGCGGGGTGGGCGAGGCGGACGGTCTGCCGCCCTGGATGAGCGCAGAGGACTTCCAGATCTACGTCGACGCCTTCACCGCCAAGGGCTTCACCGGGCCCTTCAACTGGTACCGCAACCTCGATTTCAACTGGGAGCAGGGCGCCTTCGTCCAGGACCGGACCATCGACGTTCCGGCCTACTTCATGGTCGGCGAGGTGGACCCCGTGCGGGGCTATTCCGGGTCGGGAGAGGCGGAACTGGAGCAGTGGGCGACCGACCTGCGCGGCAAGATCATCGTGCCTGGCGCCGGCCACTGGCTGCAGCAGGAGCGGCCGGAAACCGTCAATGAGGCGCTGACCAGCTTCCTCTCGGGACTCTAATCGACTTCGCCGGCGCGGAAAGTGCGCCCTTTTGCGTGCGGATACGTTGAAACCGTCACTGCGGGCCAATACCTGACAGGGCTGCTAGGGGACTTGGAATGCGCGACCAATTGGGTGCGAGACGGACGGTTGCGTCCATTTTCGGCGTCCTGGCGCTTGCCGCTCTGGCGGCCTGCGGCGGCGGCGAGAAGAAAGCCCCGGCCCCCAAGCCCACCCTGACCATCACCGCCGCCACCGTGGTGCAGACGGCGCTGCCGCGCACTGTCGATGCGTCAGGCACTATTGCGGCCTGGCAGGAGGTGCCTGTGGGCTCCTCGGCCGGCGGGCTGGAAGCCGTGGCGGTCTATGTCGATGAAGGCGCTTACGTCCGCGAGGGCCAGGTGATCGTCAAGCTGGACGACCGGCTGCTGCGCGCCCAGGTCGCCTCGGCCCAGGCCACCGTCAGCCAGGCCGCCAATGCGCTGAAGCGAGCGCAGGAGTTGTCGGCCAAGGGCTACCTGTCACGCGCCGCCCTGGACAACGCCGTCGCCAACCATGGCGTCGCCGCCGCCGCCTTGTCCGAAGCGCGCGTGCGTCTCGATCAGACCAACGTCCGCGCGCCGGTTTCCGGCCAGATCACTTCGCGTAGCGTGGTGAAGGGCCAGATCGTCGCCGCCGGGGCGGAGCTGTTCCGTCTGGTGCGCCAGTCGCAGATCGAGCTGAACGCCCAGGTCCCCGAGGCCGAGCTGCGCTTCGTGCGCCCCGGGATGACCGTCACCGTTTCAGGCGACCAGCAAGCGGGCGCTGTCGGAACCGTCCGCCTCGTCACGCCCCAGGTCGATCCGCAGACCCGGCTGGGCCTGGTGCGGATCAGCCTGCCGCTCAATTCCGGTTTCCGCCCTGGCAACTTCGCCCGCGCAGAGATCAACGTCGGCGCCCTGCCGGCCAATGTCGTGCCCGCCGCCGCCATCGTCTACCGCGAGGGCAAGCCCGGCGTTTACGTGATCGACGCCAACAGCCGCGTGCATTTCCGTCCCGTGAAGCTGGGCGACCGGTCGGGCGGCATGGTGGCTCTGGATGAGGGGGTGGCCCCCGGTCAGCGCGTGGCGGTGAAGGGCGCGGGGTTCCTGGCGGAAGGCAATCTGGTCGCCGTTGGCGCGCCGCGCAACGACGCCGCGCCGACTAGGCCAGCGGCCAAATGAACACGATCTCCTCGTGGTCGATCCGAAACCCGATCCCCACGATCCTGCTGTTTGTCGTCCTGGCGATCGCCGGGCTGTTCGGCTTTTCCAAGCTGCGGGTGAACAACTTCCCCGACGTCGACCTGCCGGTGGTCGCCGTTACCGTCGTCCAGGCGGGCGCCGCGCCCACCGAAATGGAAAGCCAGGTCACGCGGATCATCGAGGACTCGGTGTCCGGCCTGGGCCAGGTGCGCCACATCACCTCGACGGTGAACGAAGGCGTTTCGACCACGGCCATCGAGTTCCAGCTCGGCGTTGATCTGGAGAAGGCCACCAACGACGTACGTAATGCGGTGGCCGGCACGCGCTCGGACCTGCCGGCTGATGTGCAGGAACCGATCGTCCAGCGCATCGAGTTCACCGGCCTGCCGATCGTCAACTACGTCATCCGCGCTCCGGGC
>JANNVY010000222.1:0-6021 GCA_031408375.1 Pseudomonadota bacterium
CGGAGGTCTGCCATGTTGGACGGAAGCTAGCACCTTTCGCATGACTTTAGGCGCCAAGCGGAAAGCAAAACGCCCGCCGGTTTCCCGGCGGGCGCTTCGGTGTCACGAAACTCGCTGCGCCTACGCGGCGGCGACGGCTTCCTGCGGGTCGCGCAGCACGTAGCCGCGGCCCCAGACGGTCTCGATGTAGTGCTTGCCGTTGGCGGCGGTCGCCAGCTTCTTGCGCAGCTTGCAGATGAAGACGTCGATGATCTTCAGCTCGGGCTCGTCCATGCCGCCGTAGAGGTGGTTGAGGAACATCTCCTTCGTCAGGGTCGTACCCTTGCGAAGCGAGAGCAGCTCCAGCATCTGGTATTCCTTGCCGGTCAGGTGGACCCGCAGGCCGTTCACTTCGACGGTCTTGGCGTCGAGGTTCACGTGGATCTCGCCGGTCTTGATGATCGACTGGGCGTGACCCTTGGAGCGGCGCACCACGGCGTGGATGCGGGCGACCAGTTCCTGCTTGTGGAAGGGCTTGGTCATGTAGTCGTCGGCGCCGCCGCCGAAGGTCTTCACCTTGGTGTCGATCTCGGTCGTTCCCGACAGGATCATCACCGGCGTAGTGACCTTGCCGACGCGTCGCTGGCGCAGCACGTCCAGACCGCGCATGTCCGGCAGGGTCAGGTCGGGCAGGATGAGGTCGTAGTCGTAGATCTTGCCCAGATCCACGCCCTCCTCGCCCAGGGCCGTCGTGTAGACGTTGAAGCCTTCGGACTTGAGCATCAACTCGATGCTCTGGGCCGTGGCCGCGTCGTCTTCGATCAACAAAACTCTCATACAAGCCCCTCCAGGCAAGGCGCTTCTGTCGGCGGAGTCCACCCCGAACCCCAACCCGTTAAGGGAACGCTAGGCTCCCAATTCCTTAAGAGTGGTTAATCCTAACCCCTGACCGAATCGTTAGGCTGATTTGCGAGTCGCCGTCCAGCGCCGCCGTCAACGATTCGATTCCGACCGGCGATTCGACCCGGCCGAGAGGCGATTCGGGCGGTGATTCCCGCAACGATTCGGCCCCGAATTTCACTCCCGGTTAACACCGCTGGCTCAATTCTTAACCGGCGTTTCCGCGCCTTTGGGGCCTATAGCTGTGCAGTCGCTGATCTCCGCCGTTGAACGGGTCGATCCCCTGTCCGTTTCCGGTCGAGTGGCGGCGGTGAACGGCCTGCTCATCGAGGCCCGCGGCGGTCTGACACGCCTCTCGGTCGGGGCCCGCACCGAGATCGTCCGCCGCGCCGATACACCCCTGCCCGCCGAGGTGGTTGGCTTCCGCGACAACTGCGCGCTCCTGATGCCCTTTGGCCCAGTCGAGGGTGTGGCGCCCGGCGCCGAGATCAGGATCATGAGCGACGGCGCCAGCGTGCGGCCGACGCTCGGCTGGCTGGGCCGCGTCGTCGACGCCTTCGGGGCGCCGGTGGACGGCAAGGGCCCGCTACCCCAGGGCATGGTTCCCTATTCCCTGCGCGCCGCGCCGCCGTCGGCCCACACCCGCGGCCGGGTGGGCGAGCGGCTGGACCTGGGCGTGCGCGCCATGGACGTCTTCACCACCACCTGTCGCGGCCAGCGCCTGGGCGTCTTCGCGGGCTCCGGCGTCGGCAAGTCGGTGCTGCTGTCGATGCTCGCCCGAGAGGCCTCCTGCGACGCGGTCGTGGTCGGGCTGATCGGCGAGCGGGGCCGCGAGGTGCGCGAGTTCATCGAGGAGACCCTGGCGAAGCCGGCCTCAGCCGCGCCATCGTGGTGGTCGCCACCTCGGACGAGCCGGCGCTGAAACGCCGCCAGGCCGCCTTCCTGACCATGGCTATCGCCGAGTTCCTGCGCGACCAGGACCTCGAGGTCCTGTGCCTGATGGATTCCGTCACCCGCTTCGCCATGGCCCAGCGCGAGATCGGCCTGGCCGCCGGCGAGCCGCCTACCACCAAGGGCTATACGCCGACCGTCTTTTCGGAACTGCCCAAGCTGCTGGAGCGCGCCGGCCCCGGCCCGATCCGCCCGGACGGCACCGAGGCGGGACCGATCACCGGCCTGTTCACCGTGCTGGTGGACGGCGACGACCACAACGAACCGATCGCCGATGCGGTGCGCGGGATTCTCGACGGCCACATCGTCATGAGCCGCTCGGTCGCCGAGCGCGGCCGCTTCCCGGCCATCGACGCCCTGAAGTCCATCAGCCGGACCATGCCGGCCTGCCAGACCGTCCCCGAGCGCGAGACCGTGCGCCAGGCGCGCGAGGCCATGGCGTCCTACGCCAACATGGAAGAGCTGATCAAAATCGGGGCCTACAAGTTCGGCACCGACCCCATCATCGACCGGGCCGTTCGCCTGAACCCCGCCATCGAAGAGTTCCTGCGCCAGGGCAAGGACGAGGTCACCCGCCTCCCCGACAGCTTCGCGCGCCTGGACGCCATCCTCGCTGAAGGACACGACGCATGAGCCAGTGGGCCCACTCCCTGATCCGCATCTCCGGCTATGAGGTCGAGACGCTGCAGAAGCGCCTGGCCGACATTTCCACCCGCCGCGCCGCTGCCGAGATGCGGATCGCGGTGCTGGAGGCCGAGATGGAGGTCGAGAAGTGCCGCGCCGCCGAAGACCATCAGGCTTCCATGATGATGCCCGCCTACACCACCGGCTGGAAGATCCGCCGCGGCATCGCCGAAACCGATCTGGCCCAGGTCTCCATCGAGGAGGACGGGGCCCGCGATGCTCTGAGCCGCGCCTTCGAGGAGCTGAAGAAGTTCGAGCACGTCGCCGAGGTCTCGCGCCTGGCGCGCGTCCAGGCCGAGAACCGCGCCGAGACCGCCGAGCTCGACGACCTGGCCGGGCGGCGCAAGAAAAAGGCCTGATGGATCGTCGCCGCCTTCTGGCGGGGCTGGCCGCTTCCTCGCTGGCGCCGGGCGCGTGCAGCCGGGCGACCGCTGATCCCGTGCCGGTCGACGTCCCGCCCCTGAAATCGGCCACGCCGTTCCCGCTGGGCGTGGCGGCCATGACCGAACAGTTCGACGACTCCGCGTGGAGCGAACTGGTCCGCGCCAACTTCGACCGCGTCACGCCCGAGTGGGAGATGAAGGCCGAGGCCCTGGTCGATGCCGACGGCCGGCAGGACTGGACCCGCGCGGACCGCATCCTGTCCCTGGCCGCCTCGCGGGGCCTTGCGGCCTTCGGCCACACCGTCATCTGGTACGAGCAGGTCCCGGTGACCTTCCAGCGGCTGGACGGCGACCGACGCCGCTTCGCCGAGGCCTATCGCGACTATGTGACCGGGGTGGTCGGGCGCTACGCGGGCAAGGTCGTGGGCTGGGACGTGGTCAATGAGGCCATCGCCGACGACGGCACGGGCATCCGAATGCGCAATGCCTGGGCGGCGAACCTCGGGGTCGACTACATCGCGCTGGCGTTCGAGCACGCTCGCGCCGCCGACCCGGCCGCGGTGCTGTTCCTCAACGACTACAATCTCGAACAGATTCCCGAGAAGCGGCGCGACTTCCTCAAGCTGGCCGAAAGTCTGCTGCGCGCCGGCGCGCCGCTGGGAGGCCTTGGCACGCAAACCCATATTCCCGCAGACCTGCCCCCCGGCGCCATTACCCGGACCGTACGCGAGCTGGCCGCCCTTGGCCTGCCGGTGCACGTCTCCGAGCTGGACGTCAGCCTGAACCGGGCGAAGGGCGGCGGCGACCTGCACAGCCGTCAGGCCAGGCTGGTCGGCGAGGCGGTCGAGGCGGTCATGGCCCTGCCGGAACGTCAGCGCTTCGGGATCACGGCCTGGGGCGCGCGCGACCGGGATTCCTGGCTGAACCGGTCGGGCCGCCCCGGCGACGCCCCGCTGCTGTTCGACGACGCCGGCAAGGCCAAGGCGATGGCCGCCGCTCTCGTGACCGCCTCGCGCGGCTGACACACCCAAAACAGGGGTTGTCAGGGGCGAGGTCGGGCAAATATATTATATTTCAATGGATTAGATGCGAAGTACGGCAAAGCCCGGGCTCTGCCGGCTTGCGAGGCCTGCCGTGAATCGTTAGCCCGCTTCGGCCTGAGGCGGAGTCTCTGTATCCGCCGGTGTCGGCGCGACGGGGGTTGTCAGGGGCGACGGCTGGCCGCGCTCGATGGTGCCGCGAATGAAGCGCAGGTCGTCGGAGATGCGGAAGATGGCGACGTAGAACTCGCAGAACGACCGCCACACCAAGGCCCCCGCCGCCAGCGAGAGTATCCCGGCGATCAGGAAGGGCAGCGCCAGGCCGACCTTGGCCAACAGGTTCTCCTCGCGCCAGGCGACGCCGACCGCGCCGCCGATGGTCGCGAAGCCGCCCAGCACGATCAGCGCCAGCCCGGCCCAATAGATCATGTGGATGACCGGCCCGGTCATCAACCGGTCGAAGGTCAGCAGATCCCAGAAGATTTCGCCGGGCGTAATCTTCTTGAAGCCCTCGATCGACGGGCGCGGTGGGGACTTGGGGCGCGGCGAGCGGGCCATGGGACGCTCCGTGGGAGGACTGTGGGTGAGCTAACAGCGGGTCACGGAAGGTGCAACGGGCGTTGGGCGATCCCAAGGCAAAGCCTCGGACCCAAGCGGTCAAATCTGCCCTACAGTCCGCAGCTTGGCGCGCGGGTGGATCTCGTTCTGGCTCATGACCACGGTCTGGCCCCGGAACCGCTCGACGATCGATCGCACATAGGGCCGGATGGCCGGGCCGGTGAGCAGCACCGCCGCGTCGCCCTGGGTGGCCGCCGCCTCGAAGGCGTCGCGCACCGCGCGAATGAACTCCTGCAACCGCGAGGGCGGCAGGGCCAGCTGCTTCTCTTCGCCAGGCCCGATGAGGGCGTCGTGGAAGGACTGCTCCCAGTCGGGCGTGAGGGTGACGATCGGCAAGGCGCCGTCGGGGCCCTTGTTCTGGAAGCACAGCTGCTTGGCCAGCCGGGTGCGGACGTGCTCGACCAGCTGGGTGACGCTGTTGGTGTGCGGCGCGGCCTCGGCGACGCCTTCGAGGATGACCGCCAGGTCGCGGATCGAAACCCGCTCGCGCAGCAGTGACTGCAGCACCCGCTGGATGGTGGTCGCGGTGACCACCGAGGGCACCAGCTCGTCCACCAGCTTCTTCTGCTCGGCCGGCAGCTCCTTGAGCAGCTTCTGCACCTCGGCGTAGGACAGCAGGTCGGCCATGCTGTCCTTCAGGATCTCTGTCAGGTGGGTGGTCAGGACCGTGGCCGGGTCAACGATGGTGTAGCCGCGGAAGGTCGCCTCTTCGCGCAGCGCGTCGTCGATCCAGGTCGCGGGCAGGCCGAAGGCGGGCTCGCGCACATGCTCGCCCGGCAGCTCGACCTGGCGGCCGGCCGGGTCCATGGCCATCAGTGCGCCCAGCCGCACCTCGCCGACCCCGGCCTCCATCTCCTTGATCCTGATGGCGTAGCCCTGGGTGGCCAGGCGCATGTTGTCGAGGATGCGCACCGGCGGCATGACGAAGCCGTACTCGCCCGCCAGAGTCCGACGCAGCGCCCGAATCTGGTCGGTCAGGCGTCGGCCCTCCAGATCGTTGATCAGGGACAAGAGGCCGTAGCCAAGTTCGACCTTCACCTCGTCAATCGTCAGCGAACTGGCGATCGGCTCCTCGACCTCCTCGGCGGGCTTCTCTTCGACCACCACCGGCGGAGGCAGGTTGCGCCTTCGGCCCAGCGTCCAGGCCATGAAACCCGCGCCCGCCGCGATACCGAAGAAGGGGATCAGCGGCATGCCGGGGATCACCCCGAGCACCGCCGAGGCGGCCGCGACCATGCCCAGGGCGACCGGGTTGGTGGCCAGCTGGGCGACCAGGGCCTTGTCCGCCGAGCCCTCGACGCCGGACTTCGAGACCAGGAAACCCGCGGCGATCGAGACGATCAGGGCCGGAACCTGGGTGACCAGGCCGTCGCCGACGGTCAGCAGGATATAGGTGTTGGCGGCGTCGCCGGCCTCCATCCCGTGTTGCAGCACCCCGATCAGGATGCCGCCCACCGCGTTGATGA
>JANNVY010000223.1:0-9326 GCA_031408375.1 Pseudomonadota bacterium
GTCGAGGTCAGGCCGTCCAGCGTTCGCGGCACGCCTGCAACGTCGCTCAGACCGTCGTTGTAGCGTCGGGCCACCCGGTCTCGGGCTTCGATCTCGTCAGGGAAGATCTTCAACTTCTCGATCAGGACGGCAGCCTGGATAGTGTCGAGGCGGCCGTTAATGCCGATGCGGACGTTGTCGTATTTGTCGGCGCCCTGGCCGTGAACGCGCAGCGACCGGATCACAGCCGCCAGCTCGCTGTCATCGGTGAAAATCGCGCCGCCGTCGCCGTAGCAGCCGAGCGGCTTGGCCGGGAAGAAGCTGGTGGTCGTGGCGACACCCATGGTCCCGACCTTGCGGCCCTTGTAGACGCCGCCGAACGATTGGGCCGCATCCGACAGAACCCACAGGTCAAGCTCTTCAGCCAGGGGCAGCAGCGTGTCGTAATCGGCGGGCAGGCCGAACAGGTCGACCGGTATGACGGCCACGGGGTTCAGGCCCGCGCGGTTTGCCTCGGTAACGCCTGCCTTCAGGCCCTCGGCGTTCATGTTGAAGGTGTCGGCGTCGATGTCGACGAACACCGGCGTCGCGCCGGCGAGGGCGACGACCTCAGCCGTCGCTGCAAAGGTGAACGACGGGCAGAGCACGGCATCGCCGGGGCCAACACCTCGGGCGCGCAGCACCAGGGTCAGGGCGTCGGTGCCGTTGGAGCAGGAGATGACTTCCCTGGCGCCGCAGAAGGCCGCCAGATCGGCTTCGATCTGCTTGACCTCGGGGCCCATGACGTAGCCGCCATGGTTCACCACACGCAGCACCGCTTCATCGATCCGGGCGCCGAGACGCCGACGCTGGGCCTGCAGGTCGATGAAGGCGATCTGGGGAATGCCAGCCGGCTTGTTCATGGCGAACCGTTGCAACTCGTTACTTTGGAGGACGGCGGTTGCTCTACCGGCTGGGGCGGGGACTGTCCATTGCGGGCAGGCCTGCGTCAGTCGCCCGCGGCGTTGGGCTCGACGTTGAAGCCAGCCTTCTTGGCGGCCTGCACCCGGCGGTTGGCGCGAAACAGCTGTTGCAGGATGAACAGCTGTTCTTCCTTGCTCAGCAGGTGACCGCTTTCCACCCGCGCGTTGAATTCCTTGATTTCGGCGTTCGTCATTCAGTCGTCCCGTCCTTGCGCAACACATTCACTTCAAGCATGCGGCGAGCAAACAGCGACCGCAGGGCGCTCACCCGGAGAACACAACTAGCCGACAAATGCGCGCTCGATCACGTAGTCGCCGGGCGTGTTGTTGGAGCCCTCGGCCATGCCCAGTCCGTCCAGAAGTGCTGCGGTTTCCTTGATCATGTCCATGCTGCCGCACAGCATCACCCGATCGAACTCTGGATCAAAGCCGGATGCCGGCATGCCCATCTCATCGAAGAAGGATCCGTCACGGATTCGGTCAGTGATCCGGCCATGCCGTTCGAAGGGCTCGCGGGTCACAGTCGGCAGGTAGCGGAGCTGCGCAGCCGCCAGCGCACCGATCAGGGGGTCCTCGAAGATTTCGCGCTCGAACAGGTCTCGGTAGGCCAGTTCGGCCACTGCCCGCACCGTGTGGATGACCACGACCTGATCGAAGCGCTCGTAGGCTTCAGGATCGCGCGCGACACTCAGAAACGGAGCCAGCCCTGTGCCGGTCGAGATCAGGAACAGCCGTCGTCCAACCTTCAGGGCGTCGAGCACCAGGGTGCCGGTGGTCTTCTTGCCCATCAGCACAGGGTCGCTCGGCGCGATCAGCTGCAGGCGTGAAGTCAGGGGGCCGTCGGCGACCTTGATCGAGAGGAACTCCAGTTCGTCGGCCCAGGCGGGGCTGGCGATGGAGTAGGCGCGCATCACCGGTTTGCCCTCGCTGGGCAGGCCGATCATGACGAATTCACCTGACCGGAACCGGAAACTCTGGGGTCGGGTAAGGGTGAAGCTGAAAAGCCGGTCGGTCCAATGCCGCACCGAGGTAACCCGCTCGACATGAAAGGCCGGGTAACGCTCGGCAATTTCTTCAAAGGAAGACATGGATTTGCAGGTCCGTTCTCGCCTGAAACGCGAGGTTATGGCTACCGTGTGAGTGGCCGGGGAGGGCGCGGGCCGTTTAGTCCGGCCCGCCGCGCCGCGCAACCGCGCAAGCAGGCGGGTCGCCGGTCAGCTTGCGTTCATCTAATTGAGTCCATCACTTTCCCGAGAACACGGTTACGTCTAAATAGGCGTGTACATATATCAATATGAACGCCGTTACGCCGCAGCCCGGCCTTGACGACGAAGACTGAAAAATGGGGATTCTATACGTGATCAAAGCTCTTTCCTTCGCGGTTCCGGCCGCCTTCAGCGTCATGCTTCTGGCCAGTGGCGCGCATGCCGCCGCCTGCGCCGGCAGCGGGGTCATCACTCGTATCCAGGGCGGCACGCCCACGGATGTCGTGATTACCCGCGCGGGCGCCCAGGTGACCAAGCCCCGTGTTCTGGAGGTGGTCTGCGCCGGTGACGTCGTATCGGCCAAGGGTGCGGCAGTTGTCACCCTGTCGATCGACGGGGTCGGCGCTGTCGTGGTCAACAAGGCCAAGCCTTACACCGTTGGACCCCGCCGTGGCAGGCCGGGTGCGGCGGGCAATGTGTATCGGGCAGTTTCCGACCAGGTCATGCCTGACATGAAGCGACTGCCCTGGGACGTGCGCACGAAGGCGCTCGGCGATCCGCTGCACTTCACCGTGCCGACCAACGCGGTCCAGACCATCACTGCCGGCCGCAGCCAGCTGACCGTACGTCTGGTTGGCCCTGAGGGCGCCATCCGCGTCGACCTGTTCGACGCCTCGGGGGTCAAGATCAAGTCGGCCGAGAGCACGACCGGCGAGGCGACCTTCACGGGCCTAAATCTTGCGCCCGGCGAATACCGCGTCGCGGCCAGCAACGGCAGCGGGGAAACGGCCGAACTCAAGTTCGCGGTTGCTGATGGGCGCCCCGCCCCTTCGGCTGATATCGCCGAGCTGAGCGATCCGGAGGTGCAGGCCGCACTCTACGCCCTGGAAATCGCCAAGGCCGATCCCAACAAGTGGTCGTTCGAAGCGCAGCAGATCATCGCCTCGGCCCCGCAAAACGGGCTGGACCGCGAACGGGTCTACCAGCTTATCGAAACCTACGGCGACCTTTAGTCGCCCTACCGGCATCGACGGAAGAAGCGGACGGCGGCCTTCAGATGGGGGCCGCCGTATTGCTGTCTAGGCCGTGTCCTCTGGCGGCGGCGTTTCTGGGCTCGAGACCCCATGCAGTGTAGCGTGCTGCTTCTTGCGCTTGGTCTTCACCGTGTCGTCGTCGGCGAACTCCTGGGCCGTTTCGGCTACGGCCACCGCGAAGCCGGGCGCCGACAGGAAGCCCCAGTAGCCCCAGCCCAATGACCACAGCAGCAGCGCCACGCCGATGTAGTGGGCGCCGGCCGCCAGCACCCAGTTCATCACCACCGGGTTGAAGGGCAGGGCGCGCAAGCGGACCCAGAAATTGCCCTCCGGGTGGCGGCGAAGGTAGCGCTTGTACTCGCGCCGCGCGTTGCGGGTGATCGCGAAGCCCGCCGAAATAATCAAGGCCACGGGGATCAGCACCGCGATCTGCCACCAGATCGACAGCTTGCGCATGCCGCCGCCATTCAGCTGCAGGCCGCGCACCGAGTTGGCCAGGATCACCGGCCCCGGCATCTCGTTCAAGGGTGTCTGCTGGAAGTCCGCCTGCGCCAGGTTGGACCCGCCAATGATCACCAGCCGGCCGCACAGGATCTGGCGGCTGGCGTCGGGTCCGGCAGCGGCGATGTCAGCCGCCGACAGGCGACGGAAAATGGCCCGGTCGCCATCGACACAAGGGCCACCGCCATTCCAATCAGGTGGCAGGTCCGGCCAGACCCGGTCTTCGGACCGGATGCCCATGGAGATGTGATAGTTGATCTGCTCGCGCTGGTGCGGAACGGCGTTGCCCTTGGCGGCCGCGCAGATCCCCGGCGCATTTTTCAGCCACTTCATCACCGGCGCGTCCGGCGGCACCTTGCCCCGCTGCATGGCGCCGTAGAGCAGCAGCACCGCGGAGTATTGGACACCGGGTCCACTGGGGGTCTGCACGCACTCGAAAGGCACGAAGTCGCCGACCACTCCGTACTGGTCCGCCAACACCTTGACGGAGCCGAAGAAGATGTTGGGCGCGGTCGCGACGATGTCGTCGTACTCGGTTGTCGGAACGATCAGCCGGTCGCCTTCCAGGTTCAGGGCCCGGGCCGGGAAGGCCTCGCGCGCCATGACCAGAAGCGGCGCTGACGGCGTGTGCGCCCAGGCGTCCAGTTCGTTTCGGATCGCCTCCACGGTCGCAGCGTCCTCCGGCGTGGACGTCGCAAGGTCGACGTCCATCATCACCGCGCCGGCCTGGTCCCGCGGCGGGGCGGTGCGAATGAACTCAAGGACCTTGAGGAGGGTCTCGCGCGGGGTCATTCCGATGGGCGCGCGCGGCCACGCCTCGGAGGGCGGGATCGCTACCGACCGGTCATCGAAGTCGATGAACAGCACCGGGTCGCCGCCGCCCGACAGCAGGTCGGCTCGCAGTTTGAATGCAGTGTTGACCATCGCGCGGTCCGGGTTGCCCAGGATCGACTGCTCGACGATTGGAAACTGCATGGCGATAAGGGTAATGATCCCCGCGCCGATGGTGACCAGGAAGCGCCGGATCCGCATCCGCAGGATCGTCACGGCGTAACGAAAGGCCTTCTTGCGGCGGCGGCGAGTCAGCATGGGGTCCCCTCGGGCAGGACGAAACCACAGGACAGCGGCCGGGAGAAGCCGTAGCGGTCAAGGTTGAATGCCGCGGCCAGGGTTCGTCGGCCGTCTACGGCCTTTCCGGAGCAAGGAATCTCGCGCCGTAGAAGGCAGGCTGTGATTGGACTGCCTGCCGGCGGCGAGGGCCATTCCCCTTGAAGGAATGGTAGGCGCTGTAGGGTTCGAACCTACGACCCGCTGATTAAGAGTCAGCTGCTCTACCAACTGAGCTAAGCGCCCGCCGTGCTAGGCAAGGGCGCGGAACATAGGCATTTTCACCCTCTTTGCAAGCAGGGGATTCGCATGGCCCGACGAGACATAACGGGCGCCGTGAATTTCGCGGTTCTTGAGGCCTACACGGCCGGCGACCAGTCCGTGATCGAAGAGGTGCTGGACCTGTTCCGCCAACAGGTTGAGCTGTGGACGCCAATGCTGGAGCCGGAGTCGGAGGGGTGGCGCGACGCGGCCCATTCGGTGAAGGGCGCCGCGGCCGGGATCGGCGCGGAGGCCCTGTCGCGGGTCTGCGGCGAGGCCGAGGTGACGCCCGATTCCCTGGCCGCTCCGGTGCTGCACCGGGTGCGAAGCGCGCTCGACGCCGCCATGGCCGACGTTTCCGCCTACCAGCACGAGCAGATGTTGCAGTCGTTGAAGTCGCCCCGACCGACCTAGACGCCGGTCAGTCCTTGTCGCGAATCTGGTCCCATTGGACGAATTCGTGGGCGATGCAGCGCTCGATCAGCAGCCGCCAGACCGGTTCGGCGATGTCGTGCAAAAGGCCGGCCTGGGTGGCGGCGGCCTTTACCTTGGCGACAACGTCCTCGATGCGGGCCTCATCGCGGACCACGCCGCGGTCCGGCTTGATGCGCGCGGCGGCGTCCATGTAGCGCTGGCGCTCGGCCAGCAGCTGCACCAAAGCGCGGTCCAGCGCGTCCACGCCGACGCGGACTTCGACCATGGTCGTGCAGTCTTCCGGCGCGGTGCGCGGATCGACGGCGACGTAGTCAGGGGAGTCGGACTTGGCGGCGGGGGAGGGAAGCGCTGACATGGCGCAAGCGTTTAGGCGTTTTCGCGCCCGTCGCCAATCGTCGCGAGATGACGGGCTCTCAGGGCGCGATCAGGCCGCTCTGGCGGCGCTGCCACTGCTCGGCGATGAACTCGGCGAAGGCGACCTGCGGCGCCAGGATCCCCAGGCGGTGCGCTATCTGCAGCAACATCTCGGTGTGACCGGCGCCGGGCTGGGGACAGCCCCGGAAGTTGCCCGCCCTGACGACCCGCAGGCGCTGCAGGCTCAGCTTCATGGCCGGCGCCATCGAGGCGCGGCTGGTGCCCGTGTAGAGGTCGATGCGGTTGCCCTTGACCCCTCCACCGACGTCGGACGCGTACCAGAAGCCGTCATGAGTTCCGCCGCCGGGCATGCGCATGCCCACGGTCTCGGCGATGAACAGGATGGTGCGGCGGGGAATCAGCCGCGGATCCGTAGCCACGGTGCGCATGGCGATCGGCCGGCAGCCGATGGAGTCCTTCAGACCGACGCCGGGATTTCCGGTGTGGTAGAGCGTAGCCTTCAGGATCCAGTCCGGCACCAGGCCCGCCGCGACCACGCGCGGGGTTATGTCGGACCGGCTCGCGACCGGTGTCGGGGCGGAAACTTGCGGCGTAGAGGTCTGGTAGGGTTGGGGGCGGCCGGGGCCAGAGTTAGCCGCCAGGGCGCCGTTGGTTCCCAGCAATGCCAGGCACGCAACAAGCACGCCGAGAAGAGGTCGCATAGGTGCTCCATTTCTCGTGACGTCGGGTGGGGCGGGTTCTTAGGCTAATCTCCCTGTTCGGTTCAACCCCAATTCAGCGGCGACATTATGACACTGACGCTCTTTGGAGATTCCACTTCCGGCAACTGCCTCAAGGTTAAGTGGATACTGGATCGCCTAAATGTAGACTATGCTTGGACTGAAATTGACGTGCGGGCAGGAACAACTCGATCGGCGGAATATCTGTCCTTGAACCCGGCGGGTCAGGTTCCGGCGGTTCGCTTCGAAGATGGCCGCGTCCTGGCGCAGTCCAATGCGATCATCGGCTATATCGCGGAAAACACGGAGCTTGTGCCGACCGATCCGTTCGAGCGCGCGCGCATGTACGAGTGGCTGTTCTGGGAACAGTACAGTCACGAGCCCTATATCGCAGTGCGCCGTTACCAGCTGGTCTATCTGAAAAAGCAGCCTGAAGAGCTTGATCCCAGACTGTTTGAACGGGGATCGGCGGCCCTGGCGCGGATGGAGGCGGGTCTGGCTGGCCGCGACTGGCTGGCCGGCGACCGGCTCAGCCTCGCTGACGTGGCGCTGGTCGCCTACACGCGAATGGCTGGGTCGGGAGGCTTCGACCTTGCCCTCTATCCCCGAGTTGCGGCCTGGGTGGATCGGACCGAGCGGGCGCTGGACCTGGATGCTTCGACCCGTAACCCCGCGCCCGACTGAAGGTGACGGATCACACCCACACGGCGCTCCTGATGGGGGCCTTCGCCGCGGCCTGCGATGCGGCGCGGCCGGAGCGCTGGCTGATCCCGGTGCTCAGCGACCTAACGCGGCCGCCCGGCCGAACCCTTGTCCTGTCGCTGGGCAAGGGCGCGATACCGATGGCCGAGGCGTTCGGCGGGGCATGGACTGGAGACTGGACCGGGCTTGCGGTGGCGCCGAAGGGTGAAGCGCGAGTGGTGCCCGGATTCGAAGTCCTGGAGGCATCGCACCCGGTCCCTGACGCCAGCTCCCTTGCGGCCGGCGAGGCGAGCCTGGCCTTCGCGGCCCGGGCCGGGCCGCAGGACCTGTTGCTGGTGCTGGTGTCTGGCGGGGCATCCTCGCTGCTCTGCGCGCCCATACCCGGTGTGAGCCTGGAGCAGAAGGCGGCGGTGACCGGCCGCCTGCTCGCGTCCGGCGCCGGCATTGCCGAGATCAACGCGGTCCGCCGCGCCCTGTCGCGCTTGAAGGGCGGCGGCCTGGCGAGGGCGGGACGCGCCGGACGGACGGTGACAATCGCCCAGTCGGACGTGCCGGACGACAATGCCGCCGACATCGGCTCCGGCCCCGGCCTGCCGTCGCCGACCTGCACTACCGAGGCCCTGGCGGTGCTGGCGCGGTACGCCCCGGACTTCGTGGAGGCCGTTGGCGGTCCGATTAGCGCCTTTGCCGCCGGGCTGAGCCCTCCGGGTGGCGCGGTCAGCGCCAGCGTGCCGCTGGGGATCAGCGCCGGAGCGGCGGCTGCGGCGGAACTCCTGCGTGACGAGGGCTGGGAGGCAGGGGACCTGGGTTCGGTTTCCGGGGACGCGGACCTGACGGGCAGGGCGCACGCCGCTCTGCTGACGGGCGGCCGCCGCGCGCTGGTCTCGGGCGGCGAACTGTCTTTGGCCGTGCCACGCGGCGCCAAAGGCCGCGGCGGCCGCAATCAACACTACCTGCTGTCGTTGGCCGTCGAGCTCGCGGGCCGAAACGACATCTGGGCCCTGGCCGCCGATACCGACGGCATCGACGGGTCGTCGGACGCGGCCGGCGCCTGGATCGATCCTGCGCTGCTGGGGACGCTGGATCGGATCGAGGCCGAGGCCGCCTTGGCGGACTTCGACGCGCACGGCTTCTTTGAGCGCCACGACCGGTTGATCCGCACCGGTCCGACAGGCGTCAACCTCGGCGACCTGCGCATCTTGCTGGTCGACCCCGCCTGAGGCTTGACGAGAATTCCGCGGGCGGCAGGAACGCCCGCCCGTCCAGGCCGTTCTATCTCCCGACACTCACAGGAGACTCCCCATGCCTGATCAAGATCGCATCGACGGCGCCGCCAAGAAAATCGGCGGCGACATCAAGGAGGGCGTCGGCAAGGTCCTCGGTGACGCCAAGCTGGAAAACGAAGGCAAGGCCGATCAGGCCGCCGGCAAGGTCCAGAACGCCATTGGCGGTATCAAGGACGCCCTGCGCGGCGACACAGACAAGCGCAACTAGCGCAAGGTCCGTTCGATTGGCCCTTCGATTGGCCCGTCTGGGGCGTCGGTGAGACCCGGCGCCCCAACTCTATCTGCCCAGCTCTTTCATGGCCTTGTCGAGGCCTTCGATGGTCAGCGGGAACATCCGGTCCCCCAGCAGTTCCTTCACCATCTGGACGGATTGGGTGTAGTTCCAGAACCGTTCAGGCGTGGGGTTCAACCACACGACCTTGTCGTAGATCTCGTTCAGCCGCTGCAGCCACACGGCGCCGGCTTCCTCGTTCCAGTGCTCGACCGAACCGCCCGCCATGGCGATCTCGTATGGACTCATGGTCGCGTCGCCGACGATGACCACCTTCCAGTCGTGCGGGATGCGGTGCAGCACGTCCCAGGTGGCGATCTTCTCGTCGTGACGGCGGCGATTGTCCTTCCACACCGACTCGTAGAGGCAATTATGGAAGTAGTAGAACTCAAGGTTCTTGAACTCTGATTTCGCGGCGGAAAACAGCTCCTCGCACATCTTGATGTGCGCATCCATCGACCCGCCGATGTCCAGCAGCAGCAGCACCTT
>JANNVY010000224.1:0-2809 GCA_031408375.1 Pseudomonadota bacterium
GCGGCCCGCCGCGCGGCGGCAAGCCCGGCGGACCGCGCAAGCCGTAGCGCTCAGTAGATCCGGGTCGTGAAGTCGAAGGCCTTGCGCGGTTTCAGCGTCAGGAAGAGGTCCGCCTCAACCACGCCCTCGACGCAGGCCGCCGCCAACCGGTGCTGTTCGTAGAAAGACGAGCGGTTTGACCCGAACAACGAGGCTTGAAAGCGGCCGTTCCAGTCGATGACCGCTGACTGGCCGGGCCGCACCATCGTTAGCGGTCGGGGCAGGTGCTCGGGCCACTTCGTGCGGCGCATGCCTTCCATGGGCGGTGCCAGGCTCAGCGCGTAGGCGCCGTCGGCAACGGCTTTCCACGTCAGGCTTCCCGCTCTCGCGCCAGGTCTGGCAATGAACATCTCCTGCGGCTCGAAGTCCTCGTCCTCGAACATCCGAATTTCATGAACGATCACGCCTTCGGTGGGCAATTCCGGCAACCGATAAGCGTCCTTCGGCCTCGGCCGTCGCGCGCCGGCGGGGCGGGCACCCTTGGTCCAGCGCGACCAGATGTGCTGGACGATCAGCACGGCTCAGGGTCGGCCGCGCAACGCCCTGGCCAGGGTCCGCGTGCGCAGGAAGACCGTCAGCGCGGTGAGCGCTGCGATCAGCATCAGGCCCCACATCAGGCCCTCGCCCTTCCAGCCCCAGGCGCCTTCGAACATCGACGCCAGCGCCACGGCGGTCAGCGCCGCCATGCGCTGGGGTTTGGCCATGGGGCCGCCGAAGTCGGCGGTCTGACCCAGGCCGCGGCCCAGTTCGCGCACATAGGCCGTGGTCAGCGCCAGCACCGCGCACAGCCAGCCCAGCGCCGGCCCGAGGTGAGGCGCCGCGGCGAAGGCGGCGTAGCCGGCGCCGACGAAGAACAGGGCGTCGGAGATGCGGTCGGGGAGTTCGTTCCAGACCGGGCCCAGCGGTCCGGCCTTGCCATGCTCGACCGCCACCATGCCGTCCAGCAGGTTCGCGATCAGACGCAGCTGGATCATGATCACCGCCAGGCCCAGCCAGATCACCCGCGCCGGTCCCGCGCTCAGTCCCGACAGGGCGAAGGCGCCGAAGCCGACCAGGGCGAAGGCCATGCTCATGCCCGAGATCATGTCCGGCGACACGCGGTTGCGCGCCATGCCGGCGGCGAGCGCGGCGGCCCAGCCGCTGGCGCGCGAGGCGATGGGACGGCGATTGGACAGATCGGTCATTCGGCCCTCCCGGCAGGTGTGGCGGAAAGCGTTGCCGTATAGACGAACGCATAGAGCGTCGAGACGCTCCACGGCACGGCGATGGTGCGCAGGATTTCGGGCGTATCCGCAAGCGTGTGGGCCAGCGACAGCACCCCGGCGATGGTCAGGCAGCTGATCGTGGGCGGCGCCAGTTTGCGCGGCCAGGCCGGGAATGACGCGAAGGGCCCGCGCCAGGCCCACTCCAGCCCCCGCTTCATCACCAGGGTGATCAGGCCCGAAAGCGCACCCTGGACGAAGAAGACCAGCGCCATGACGCCCGCGCCGTGGTCGCGGTTGGCGAAGACGGCCCAGCCGCCCATGGCGATGAAGGCGATGACCACGTGCACCCAGGTAGAGCGCATTAGCTGTGCCGGGCCGGCGGTTTGCGCCATGCTGCCTGCTCCTGACGATTCCGAGGTTCAACCCTAGGCATGCTCACTGCCCTTAGCGAGGCCTTCGCCGCCATTCCCCAGGCCATGCTGTGGGGGATGGGCGGGGTGATGGGCGCGCTGTTGCTGGGGACGGCGGCGGCCCTGGTCATGCCGGTGATGAAACCCGCCAAGGACTGGACCAACCTGCGCCTGCGGGTCTGGTCCTGGTGGGTGATGATCGCGCTGGTGGTCGCGGCGCTGGTGGCCGGGTCGACCTGGGTGACGGTGCTGTTCGCCATCGTCTCCTTCCTGGCGTTGCGCGAGTTCCTGTCGCTGGCGCCCACGCGGCGCGAAGACCGGCTGATCGTGCTCTTCGCCTACCTGACCATTCCGGTCTGCTACCTGTTGGTGGGCTACGACCAGTACCAGATCTACCTGGTCGCCATTCCGGTCTGGTTCTTCATCCTGACGCCGTTCCTGATGGCGCTGGCAGGGCAGACGCGGGGCTACCTGGCCTCCCTGTCGATGTTCAACTGGGGCGTGGTGGCCTGCGTCTATTCGATCGGCTTCGCGCCGCTCTTGATGCACGTGCCCGCCGCGGAAGTGCCCTTCGCGGGGCCGGCGGGCCTGGTCTTCTTCCTCTTGGCCATTACCGAAGCCAATGACGTGCTGCAGTACGTCTGCGGCAAGCTGTTCGGCCGCCACAAGATCCTGCCCAGGGTAAGCCCCAACAAGACCTGGGAGGGGTTTCTGGGCGGCTGGATCCTGACCGGCGCCCTGATCTGGTTCGCCGCTCCCATCTTCACCCCGATCGATTCCACCGGCCGCTGGGTGCTGGCGCTCTTGATGCCGCTGGCAGGGTTCGCCGGCGACGTGACCATGTCGGCGGTCAAGCGCGACCTCGGCGTCAAGGACACCTCCAGCTTCATCCCCGGGCATGGCGGGGTGCTGGACCGCATCGACAGCCTGACCTTCACCGCTCCGCTCTATTTCCACCTGTTGGCGTACTATGGCCTCGCCAAATACTGACCCCAGCCCGTTCCGGATATTCTTCCTGCGGTGGGTGATCCGACCGATCGCGCTGTTTTTCACCGGCATGGAGTTGCGCTACCGCGAGCGCCTTCCAGACCATGGCCCGGCCATCATCTGCGCCAACCACAACAGCCACGCGGACACAGCCATCCTGCTGTCGAT
>JANNVY010000225.1:0-8035 GCA_031408375.1 Pseudomonadota bacterium
GCCATGCCGGCCGTCGGAACTATCGCTGATCTCGACTTCCCCGCCGTCGAACGCGCCCGCCTGTCGAACGGCATCGAGGTGGTCTACGCCCGCTCCACCACCGTCCCGACCACCCGCGTGGCCGTCGAGTTCGACGCCGGCATCGCCGCCGATCCGGCCAACGCGCTGGGCACCCAGGCCCTGCTTCTGAACCTGATGACCCAGGGCACCACCAGCCTGTCGTCGGTCCAGATCGCCGAGGCCCAGGAGCGTCTGGGCGCCCAGGTCGCCGCCTTCCAGACCATGGACCGCAGCCTCGTGACCCTGTCGACGGTGTCGCCCAACCTGGCGCCGTCCCTCGACCTGCTGGCCGACATCGTGCGCAACCCCGCGCTCGCACCCGCCGAGGTCGAGCGTCTGCGCGCCCAGCAGATCGCCGGCGTTCAGTCGGAACTGACCAACCCCGCCGCCGTCGGCTTCCGCGCCCTGCCTGGCCTGATCTACGGAGAGGCCAGTCCCTATGGTCGACCATTCTCGGGAACCGGTGACGCAGCGGCCCTGGCCCGCGTCAGCCGCGAGGACCTGGTCCGCTTCCACCAGACCTGGATCCGCCCGGACAACGCCCGCATCTACATCGTCTCCGACAAGCCGTTGTCGGAGTTGACGCCGCTGCTGGACGCCCGTTTCGGCGCCTGGACCGCGCCGGCCACGCCGAAGGGCGCCAAGGCGTTCGATGCGCCCCTGCCCCAGACGACGCCGCGCATCGTGCTGCTCGACCGGCCGCAGTCGCCGCAGTCGGTGATCCTGGCCGGCGCCGTGCTGCCGGTGACCGGCCGCGACGACCTGCTGGTGATCAACGCGGCCAACGAGATCCTGGCCAACAACTTCCTGTCGCGCATCAACCAGGACATCCGCGAGGCCCGCGGCTGGAGCTACGGCCTGCGCGGATACCTCAACACCCTGGAGCACCAGACGCCCTACATCATCAACGCCCCGGTCCAGGCGGACCGCACCGGTGAATCGATCGAGATCCTGCTGCAGCACTACCGCAGCTTCCGCACCGACAAGGGCGTCACGCCGATGGAGCTGCAACGCACCCAGCTGGGCAACGCGCGCCAGCTGGCGGGCCAGTTCGAGACCAGCCAGGCGCTGATCAATACCCTGCGCTCCAGCCAGCTCTTCGGCCGCCCGGACAACTACTGGGAAACCGTCGCCGGCCGCTACCAGACCCTGACCGCCCCGCAACTGGACCAGGCCGCCCGCGCCGTGATCGATCCGGACCGGCTGGTCTGGGTGGTGGTGGGCGACGCGGCCGTTGTGAAGCCCCAGCTGGATCGACTGGGCCTGCCGGTAGAAGTCAGGCCGGCGGCGCAGTAGGGTCGGCCCTATGCGCAAAGCCCTCCTCGCCGCCCTCGCCCTCCTGACCCTGAGCGCCTGCGCCGGGATGTATGTCGGCGGGGATATGGGTCCACGACGCATGGCCGAACCCGCCTCCTCGCGCTAACCTCCCTCGCCTGGGTTGGGGAGTTCAGATCATGCGCAAGTGGATGACGGGTGCGGCTATGGCCGCGCTGGTGCTGGGCGGCGGCGGGGTCGTGGCGCTGGGGACTGCGCACGCGGACCAGCCGGTCTATGACGTCGTCATCCACGGCGGGACCATCTACGACGGGACGGGCGGGCAGCCCTACGTTGGCGACGTTGCCATCGAGGGCGACCGGATCGCCTTTGTCGGGCCGGCCGGGCAGGTGCGCGGCGAGCGCACTGTGGACGCCACCGGCAAGGCCGTCTCGCCGGGCTTCATCAACATGCTGTCCTGGGCGACGGACTCGCTGATCGCCGATGGGCGGGGTCAGTCTGACCTGCGCCAGGGGGTGACGCTTGAGGTGTTTGGCGAGGGCTGGTCGGGCGGGCCGCTCAACACCGACATGAAGGCCACCGCGATCCGCGAACAGGGCGACATCCGCTATCCGATCGAATGGACGACCCTGGCCGAATACCTCGAGTTCCTCGAACGCAAGGGCGTGTCGATGAACGTGGCCTCCTTTGTGGGCGCCACCACCGTGCGCACGCACGAACTGGGCGAAGGCGACGTCGACCCCACGCCGGAGCAACTGGCCCGCATGCGCAGGCTGGTGTCGGACGCCATGGAGGACGGGGCGGTCGGCCTGGGTTCGTCGCTCATCTATGCGCCGGCCAGCTATGCTGAGACGCCCGAGCTGGCCGCCCTGGCCAGCGAGAGCGCGCGCTGCGGCGGCATGTATATCAGTCACATGCGCTCCGAAGGCGACCGCATCCTGCCGGCGGTGGACGAACTGATCGAGATCGCCAGGGCGTCCGGCGGCCCGGCCGAGATCTACCACCTGAAACAGGCCGGCCAGGCCAACTGGGGCAAGCTGGACGCCGTCATCGCGCGCGTCGAGGCGGCCCGCGCCGAGGGCCTGCGCATCAGCGCCAACATGTACACCTACACCGCCGGCGCCACGGGTCTGGACGCGGCCATGCCCACCTGGGTGCAGGCGGGCGGCAACGAAGCCTGGATCAATCGCCTGAAGGACCCGGCCATCCGCGCCCGCGTCATCGCCGAGATGCGTACCGCCGGCGACGGCTGGGAGAACCTCTACCACCACGCCGGATCGCCCGACCGGGTGCTGTTCATCGGGTTCAAGACAGCAGCGCTGAAGCCCCTGATCGGCAAGACCCTGGCGCAGGTCGCCGCCATGCGCGGGGTTAGCCCCGAGGACGCGGCCATCGACCTGGTGATCGAGGACGGCAGCCGGGTCGACACGGTCTATTTCCTGATGGACGAGGCCAATGTGGCGCGCCAGACCACCCTGCCGTGGATGAGCTTCGGCTCGGACGAGGGTGCGACGGCGCCCGAGGGCGTGTTCCTGCTCTCCAGCGCCCATCCGCGCGCCTACGGCAATGTGGCGCGCCTGCTGGGCCGCTATGTGCGCGACGAGCGCCGCCTGCCGCTGGCCGAGGCGGTGCGCAAGCTGACATCCCAACCCGCGATGAACCTGGGCCTGCATGACCGGGGCCTGCTGCAAGCGGGCAATTTCGCCGATGTGGTGGTGTTCGATCCCGCCACGGTCGCCGACCACGCCACCTTTGAGCGGCCCCAGCAGTTCGCCACCGGCGTCAGCCAGGTGTTCGTCAACGGCCGGCAAGCCCTGCGTGACGGCGAGCCGACCGGCGCGTCCACCGGGCGAGTCGTGCGCGGGCGGGCCTGGCGCGGCTGGCCGGACGGTGGTTGCCGGGCCAGCGCCGGCGACTGGACCTGGGCCTGGCCGGGGCCCCCGCGGGGCTGATTTCAGGGCTGAAAATCGAAACAGGCTTGGCCGTTCGCCCCATTCCTGCCCGGAACCTCCGTATGGTGGCGCTCCTTAAGGGGCCCTCGAGTCTTTGAGTTCGGGGCCGTCAGTTGGAGCGTCGCCCATGGCTGCCCGCGCAAAGAAAATCCGCAAATCCGCCCGCACCGACTCCGTCCGGCGGATCACCGAGCCCCTGGCCTTTCTGGCCGAGCAGCCGCGTTCGTTCGCCTATGTCGAGGACGAGGACGAGTTCGAGATTCCGCTCATCCCGACCAGCTTCGCGCGTTACGGTCGGGAGGTGCGTCTCAGCGTCGAAATGCGTCCGGCCTCGTCCTTCGACCTGCTCGCGGTCAACTGACCGCTACCAGCCTTCAGCGCGGTGAACCGCCTGACCCTCGACCATGGTGAGCAGGGCGTGGGCCTTGGGAATGTCCGCCACCGGCGCGGTCATCAGGTCCACCGAAAATACCGAGAAGTCAGCGCGGTAGCCCGGCTTGATGAGGCCCAGCTCGTGCTCGCGGAACGAGGCGTAGGCCGGCCAGGCGGTGAACATCTTCAGCGCGGTGGCCCGGTCCACGGCCTGGTCCGCCCGCCAGTCAGGCCCCTGGAATCCGTCCAGCGAGCGGCGGGCCACCGCCGCATAGAACTCGATCATCGGATCGCCGCGTTCGACCGGCGCATCAGTGCCGCCGGCGATGATGGCCCCGGCCTCGACCAGGCGCCGCCACGCATAGGCTCCCTCCAGCCGCGCATCACCCAGGCGGGCGGGGGCGAAGTACAGGTCGCCGATGGCGTGGCTGGCCTGCATCGACGGGATGACGCCCAGCGTCTTGAACCGGGGGATGTCGGACAGGCGCACGACCTGGGCGTGCTCGATGCGGAAGCGCGGGTCGGCGACCTTGCGTTGGGACGCCGGCACGGCCTTCAGGGCCGCCTCGTACCAGTCCAGCACCTCGGCGTTGCCGCGGTCGCCGATGGCGTGGGTGGTGATCTGGACGCCCCGGCGCAGGGCGTCCTCGTAGAGCGGGACCATCTCGGCGGCGGTCGACTGCATCAGGCCCGCGGTGTCGGGACGGTCGGCGTAGGGGGCGAACAGGGCCGCCCCACGCGAGCCAAGGGCGCCGTCGGCGTAGTGCTTGATGGCGCGGGTGATCAGGCGGCCGTCGGCGCTGGCCTTGGCGCCCTCCGCCAGCAGCTTCGGCCCGGCCTGGGGGGTGACGCAGTTGTAGACCCTGAGCGGGACCCGTCCGCCGGCCACCCGCCCCTCCAGGGCGCCGCGCTCGGCATGGCCCACGCTCATGTTGTGCAGGCCGGTCCAGCCGTAGGCGGCGTAGACCTTGAAGGCTGCGTCGAGCGCGCGGTTGATCGCGGCTTCGCTCTCAGCCGGGATCAGTCGACCGATCAGCCCCTCGGCGGCGTCGACCAGCATGCCCGTGGGCTCGCCCGCCGCGTCCTTGAGGATCTCGCCGCCAGACGGGGCCGCAGTCGTCCGGGTGACGCCGGCGGCGGTCAGCGCCGCGGAATTGACCACCACCGCGTGGCCATCGGCGCGGCTGAGGATCACAGGGCGGCCGGGGACGGCGCGATCCAGGTCCTGGCGGGTAGGGAAGCGCTTCTCGGGCCAGTGGGTCTCGATCCAGCCGCGGCCGACCAGCACGGGATCGTCGGGGTGGCCGGCGGCCCAGGCCGACAGGGACGCGAGCATGGCCTCCAGCGAAGCGGAGCCCTCGAGGTTCAGGGTCAGCTCACGCTGGCCGATGCCCAGCAGGTGGGCGTGGGCGTCGGTGAAGCCCGGGAACATGGCCGCGCCCTTGAGATCCAGGCTGGGAACCCCCGAGCGCAGCAAGGTCTCGACACCAGCGCTCGGCCCGGTCCAGGCAATGCGCCCATCCAGGATGCAGACGGCGCCCACGACCGGCGCGGCGTCGTCGCCGGTGTAGATGCGGCCGCCGTGGATCACCAGATCGGGCAAGGGCGGAACCATCGGCGACAGCGCCCAGGCGGCGGACCCGACCGACGCAGCCACGGTGGCGGCGCTGCCCAGAAGAAATGCCCTTCGGTCCATGAAAACGCTCCCGATGCTTGCGGTCAAACTGACCGCAATGCCGCCGGCGTCAAGCGTTCAGGAGAAGGTCAGCGCGGGTTGGAGCGCGGCGCGTAGGGCGCGGGCTGCATCCGGTCGCGTTGGCGGCTGGACGTGCCTGCGCGCGGCTTGATCGAGATGGTGAAGGCCACGAAGCGTTCGTCGCGCGACTTGCCGTAGATCGAGATCTCGCGGTCCACCAGCGACAGGGCGGCCTGGAAGGCGCCGCGGCGCCAGCCCACGCCCACCTGGGCATCGCCTACGTTGGCCACGCGGTCGGCGGTCCAGCTCATGCGGCGGGCCTCGCCGGCGCGCGAGCGCAGCAGGTTTACCCCGACCGCCTGCTGTTCGTCCGAAGCGAACAGGATCCAGCGGCCACGGCGATCAACGTCGCGGCCGGGCTGCAGCAGGTTGCGGAAGCTTGCCAGGCTGTCGTTGCCGCGCCCCGGCGGCGCCCGGCGGGCACGCGCGGGGCGATTAAGACCGGAGCTGATTTCGTTTCGCATCGAGCCGTTGTCGCCCCGGTCGCTGGCGAACTGCACGCGCGGCTCGTAGTCGCGCACGACGGCCTGCGCCTGACGGAAGGCCGGGGCCGTGATGGTGTTGACGGCGACGGCGCTGGCCTGGGCGTATTCGACGGCGACCGGCGGGCCCGGCGCGCGGATCGCGGCGACCTCGGCCTCGGTCTCGGCGATCGGCACGGCCGAGAAGTCGGGCGTGGTTTCCGGCGCAGTGCGGATGGCTTCATCGGGATCGAGGGAAACGATATCGGCGGTGGCCGTGGTCCAAGCCGACCACAGGCCAGCCCCGCACAGTCCCCCCAGGACCGCGCTGAACGCCATCGCTGCGATACTCCTCCCCGAGCCTCGCATGCCGTCTCCCTCTACCCGGGGTTAAGATTAACCTTTTGGAAACCCCGCGAACAGCGGAATTTGACCTGCTCACGGCAAAGCGATCTAACGCGTTCAGGGCCTTTAGCCACAGGCGCGAAGTCGCCCTCGATGAATTCGCGTGCAGGGAGAAAATGCCATGTCGAACAAGCTTCTGGCCACCGCGACGCTCTGTGGGATTGTCGCCCTCGGGATGGGACAGCTTCCCGCCCGGGCGGACGACACCGCCGCCGACGCCGCCACCCTGATCCGCGCCCGCCAGTCGGCTCTGATGCTCTCGGCAGTCGCCTTCGGCGGCATGAAGGCGACCATTGATTCGGGGGGCGACGTGTCCTCCCAGGCCTTCGCCGCCCGCGCCCTGGCCCGCTGGAGCAAGACCCTGCCGACCATGTTCCCGGCCGGAACCGGTAAGGCGTCGGGCATTCCCACCAAGGCGTTGGACACCATCTGGTCAGACCGGACGGGCTTCGACGCGCGCGCCGCCGACTACGCCGCGGCCGCCACCAGGCTGGCCCAGCTGGCCGAAGCGAACGACAAGGCGGGCTTTGCCGCCCAGTGGAACGTGGTGCGCCAGTCCTGTTCCGGCTGTCACGACGTCTACCGCGAGCCGCCCCCGGCGGCCCCGGCGGCTCCGCCGCCGCCTGCGACCAAGTGACCATGGCGATGATTGGCGGCGAAGTGTCGGGTCTGCCCATGTCCCAGGGGCAGACGTTCCGGACCCTGGACGACTATCTGGCCTACCGCGCCACGCTCGGGGCCTACGACGCCCCTTACTACACGGAGATCAAGCCGGGCGTTTACGAGCTTTGGGGCGGCCGCCGGCCGCCGGGCGTCACCCCGCCCACGTTCACCCGGGCGCAGTTGCTCGAGGAGTTCGGGTTCACCGAATGAAAAAGGGCGGCGCCATCGGCGCCGCCCTTCCTTTTTGTCCCTGAACGATCGTTCTAGATCCAGAGGAAATCCGACGCGTCGACGGCCGTGGCCAGCACGCCGTCGAGCGTGATCTGGGTGCCGTTGGCGAGCGTGATCACCGCCCAGCCCGAACCATTGGTCGTGATGGTCAGGTTGGCGAAGGTGGTGGCTCCGGTGCCGATCAGGCGGATCTTGTCGACGCCGTCCTGGAAGTCAGTGACGATGTCGGATCCCAGGTTGGTGTTGCCCGACCAGATGAACTGGTCGCCCACGTCCAGGCCGCCCGTCAGGGTGTCATTGCCGGCGTCGCCATAGATTTTGTCGAAGCCGAGGCCACCCGACATGATGTCGTTACCGGCTCCGCCCTGCAGCGTGTCGGCCCCGTCATCGCCATTGATCGTGTCGGCACCGTTCAGGCCGCGCAGGCTGTCAACACCGCCACCACCGTTCAGCAGGTCATCGCCGTCGTTGCCATCAACGATTTCCGCCGCGGCCGTGCCGAAGAAGCTGTCGTTGAAATTCGACAGCAGCCAGCGCTCGACCCCGGTGAAGGTGTCGCCCAGGGCGTCGCCGGTATGGACCCCGGTCCCGAGATTCAGGGTCACCAGGGCAGTCGCCGTGCGGTAGTCCGCGATGTCGACACCGGCGCCGCCGTTGAAGGCATCCGCGCCCGCGCCGCCGACCATAAGATCGTCGCCGTCGCCGCCGTTCAGGGTGTCATTGCCTGCCCCGCCGTTCAGGCTGTCGAGACCCGCGCCGCCGTTCAGGACGTTGTTGGCGGTCGAGCCCGTCAGCTGGTCGTCGAACGAGGAACCCGTGAGGTTCTCGACCGTCGCCAGGGTATCGGTGCCCGCGCCAAG
>JANNVY010000226.1:0-12974 GCA_031408375.1 Pseudomonadota bacterium
CCGCCTCATCCTCGGCGGCAACCTACTCACCCACTACACTCACAGCCGCGACTTGCAATATGTTTATCGCCTCGCAGCCCAATACAACACCGACGAGAAAATCATGGACACGCTCGCCCTCGCCGAGCAACAGGGCATCAACACCGGCTTGCGGGGCGATGCGTTGCGCCAAGCGCTGCGTCCGCTGGTGGGTAGCGGCGCGCGCGGTATGTTGGGCACAGCCTTTGGCGTCAAGCCGGGCGACGACAGCTTCGACGCATTGCGCCATGAATTCTTGGAGCGCTATCAGGCTGGATTGCTCGATCGGACGACCGTGTTTTCGGCAATGGAGGTGGTGCTCAATCGCCTGGACGCCGCCGGCCGTCGCTACCTCAAGACGCCGCTGAACGTGCTGTAGCGGCTACTTGCCGACTTCGTAGTAGCCGCGCGCCGGGGTGTAGAGGGTCGAGACCGTCTGGCGGCCGTCGGGGTGGACGGTCTTGAGTTCGACCCCGCTGAAGCTCTCGGCCCAGTCGGGATGCTCCTTGAGGAAGGCGGCCAGGACGCGCCGGTTCTCGGCCTTGATCTCGCGCTCGCCGGCCCAAACCGAGGTCCAGCGCTGCAACTGGATCCAGGGCTTGCCGTCCAGGCCCGCGACCACCGAGTCCTGGACGCCGTAGGTGATACGGCCGCTGGTCCAGAAGATCGGAAGCTCGCCGGGTTCCAGCAGGCTCGCGTCCCAGTCACGGATCTCATCTTCGATCTCTGTCCGCAGGGGCAGGGAAAGATAGTCGCCGCGACCGGCAAGCGCGCGGGCTGCGCGGTAGAGCAGCCAGGCGCTCATCAGATGCTCCCTGGACCGCTGGGTTCTGGCCAGGGCGAAGACTTCCGCCGCGCCCAGGTCCCCGACCCCGATGTTGCGCACATCGATGGCGTAGACGTCCCAGCGGCCGTCCTTGAAGCGCAGCCAGCTGGTGAAGCCCCACCGCTCGCCGGCGACGTCGGCCTCGATGGTGACGTGGGCCTGGCGGGGGAAGGCGGCGATGGCGACATAGGCTTCCGGCAGGCCATCAGAGCCTTCGCAGGAGGTGGTCTCCTCGGGCGGTTCGCCCGCGACGTCGAGCAGGTAGGTGCGGGTCACGCGAGGGGCGCCCCAGGTTCCGATGCCGCGCACGAAGTCCAGCGACTTGCCGAAGGGCTCGCGACCGACCGACCGCTGGATTTCGGGGGCCAGCGACTCGAAAGCCGTGTCCATCTGGCCAGCGGTCAGGCGCTGGAACAGGGTGGTCGAAAGACCTTCGACGGCGGCGCGCTCATCGGGCTTGATGGCGGCGGTGGTGCGGCAGTCGACCGAGAAGGTAGTGGTGGCCGCCGGACGTGCCGTGGTCGCGGCGGGCGTGGCGGCGCTGGCGGCGGGTGCGGCCAGCAGGACTGCCGCTGCCGCGGCGATCAGAACCCGAAACATCAGACAGCCCCCCAAAGGCATGCATCGACAACCCATAATCGCTGTTGCCCCAGCCGCACAGCCTGCGCAATCGCGCACCCGGTCCGGGCGATTTCCGGCACCGCGCCGCGCGGCATGCGCCTATACTGAATGCACCGTCTCGGGGGAGCGCCACACCATGCAGCCTGACGTCCTTGCCTTCTTTCACAGCCCGACCAACACCGTGACCTACCTGGTGTGGGATCCGGGGTCGAAAGCGGCGGTGGTCATCGACCCGGTGCTGGATTTCGACGCGGCCTCGGCCAGGGTTTCCACCGACAGCGTCCATCGGGTGCTGACCGCCGCGCGCGACCGCGGGCTGAAGATCGAGTGGGTGCTGGAAACCCACGCTCACGCAGATCACCTCTCGGCCGGCGACCATATCCGCAAGCTGACCGGCACGCCGGTGGCGATCGGGACCGGCATCGTGCAGGTGCAGAAGACCTTCGGTCCACTGCTGGGGGTCGATGACCTGAAGACCGACGGCTCGGACTTCGATCGGCTTCTGGCCGACGGCGAGACCCTGCCCCTGGGCGGGATGAAGATCGAGGTCATGCACACGCCCGGCCACACCCCGGCGTGCGTCAGCTATAGGGTCGGAGGGACAGTGTTTGTCGGCGACACCTTGTTCATGCCGGATTTCGGCACCGCGCGGTCGGACTTCCCTGGCGGTGACGCCCGCACCCTGTTCCGCTCGATCCAGCGGCTGCTAGCCCTGCCGCCCGAGACCCGGGTCTTCGTGGGCCACGACTACCTGCCGAAGGCCAACGACTCTGGGACGAGCCGCAAGGAGTTCGCCTGGTCGACCACCGTAGGCGCCGAGCGCGACGGCAACATCCATGTCGGCGGCGGCAAGGACGAGGAGACCTTCGTCGCGATGCGCGAGGCTCGGGACGCCACCCTTCCGACCCCGTCACTGCTTCTGACCGCCTTGCAGGTGAACGTGAAGGCCGGTGCGCTGCCGGCCGCCGACCGTGCCGGGCGCCGTTTCCTGAAAGTGCCCCTGAACCCGGCCCTCTAGGCAGCATTGGCCGCAGCCGCGCGGCAAAATCCGCCGCCGGCGCGAAAAGCGGCTCAGCCGGAACTCTACAACAACATCATAAAATACAGTGTCTTGGCGGGCGTCCGGGGCAGCGGCCCATCGCTTGCAGCGCAGGGTCCGAATAAGCCCGGCGCAGCAGGCGCTCCCCGACCTTCAGCCAAGTCGTCAGGCAGCCATGCGCCCCGCCGAACTCTTCGCCATCGCTGCGTCCGCCGCCCGCGCCAAGCCCGCCCCGACGCCGGCTGCGGGCGACGCAGACGCCTTCTCCCGCACCCTGGACAGCCAGCTGCGCCAGGCGGCGACCGGCGATGGCCACCGCCCTGCGGCGAGTGCGGCGTCCGCCGCCGCCGAGGCTGACACGGCGTCAGCCACCGCAGCCACTGACACGCCCGTGCGCAACGGGACCCGCCCCGGCCGCTTCGGCGTCGAACAGCACCTTGTCCAGGCCGAGAACCGCGCCGCCCGCGTCGAGTGGCGCGCCTTCCTCCAGGATCTGCGCGAAACCGGAATCCTGGGCGGAACCCGCGCCGGGGCCCTGGCCGCCATGACTGCCCCGACCGGCAAGAGCGACTCGACCGCGTTGGTCGCGGACCCGGGAACCTCCGCGCCAAAGCCCGGGCCGCAGGTCGAAACCCCCTTCGGCCAGGCGCTCGACGCTCTTGGCGCCGCCATCCAGGCCGCCATCGCCGATCCAGCCGCACACCCCGCCGAGCCGGGCCAGCTGCCGGTCGCCGTGCAGAGCGCGCTTGACGCCGCCGCCGCCCTCGCCCCGCCGGCGCTGCAGGCGCGCATGCAGGCCATCAGCGCCAGGCTGGCCGACGGCCTCGCCGCCGCCATGGCTGAAGCTTCCGGCGAAACGCCCACCACCACCGCCGCCAGGACTAAACGGGCCGAGACCGAGCGCGCCGTTCGGGGCTTAGATTCACCCGTCGCCCAAGCCATTCTTGCCGCGGTCAGCGGAGCGGGCGAAGGCGCCGACCTGTCGATCCTGCGAGCGCTGCAGGACAAGGTCGCGGCTGCCCGAGCTGAAGCCACCGCCTCCGCGCCGGCCACGTCCACCCCGACGGCCGACACTGCCCCGGCCGCCGCACCAGGCGCAACGGCCAAGATCACCGACACGACGCCAACAGCCCAGACTTCTGGCGGCGAGCCGGCGGCCCCTGAGCCCGCCGCAGGCCAGGCCGCGCGCACCGCGGTCGCTGACCCCTTGCCCGGCCGCGCCGAACTGACCTCCCAGACCACGCCTTCCGCCTCGGCGCCCGCTGCCGAGGCTCACGCCGCCGCCCTCGTCGCCACTCGCGGCGCGCCCGAGCTGGTGGCTCAGATGGCGGCTGTCATTTCGCGCAAGCTGGAAGGCCGTGTCACCCGTTTCAACATGGAGCTCAACCCCGCCGAAATGGGTCGGGTGGACGTGCGGCTGAACATTGACAAGGACGGCCGCGTCGCCGCCCAGATGAGCTTTGACAACCCCGCTGCCGCCGCTGACATGCGCGGCAAGGCCGACGAGCTGCGCCGCCAGCTGGAGCAGTCCGGGTTCAATGTCGCCAGCGAAGACCTGACCTTCTCGGATCGCGAAACCGGCCAGGGCTTCCAGCCTCGCGACCAGGCCTTCGCCGACCCTGACATCTCCCGCGCCCGCGCCTTCCGCGAGGCCGACCGCAACGCACGCCTGGCCGAAGACGCCGGGCGCCTATCCATCCGCGCCACGCTCGGCCTGGACATGAGGGTCTGACACCATGGCCGGCATCAGCTCAATCGGCGCGGCCGAAACCGCGGTCGTCAACGGCACCAAGGGACTCGCGCAGAACTACGAGACCTTCCTGTTGCTGCTCACCGCGCAGCTGAAGAACCAGGACCCGACCTCGCCGGTCGATTCCAACGCCTTTACCGCCCAGCTGGTGCAGATGTCCGGCGTCGAACAGCAGCTTCTGACCAACCAGCTGCTCACCTCGCTGGTCGGCCAGAACGAAGGCGGTATGGCGTCGGGCGTCTCCTACATCGGCAAGACCATCACCGCCTCCTGGGCGGCCACGGAGTTGCAGGCCGGCAAGGCCAACTGGAGCTACGAACTGGCCAATGACGCCGGTGACGTGCAGCTCGAGATCGTGGACTCGTCGGGCAAGACCGTCTGGAGGGGCCCCGCCCCCGACCGCACCAGCGGCATCCATGACTTCGTGTGGGACGGCAAGTCCACCACCGGCGCCCAACTGCCCGACGGCGGCGTCTACTCGCTCAGGATCACCGCCAAGAACGGCGAGAACACGGTCGCGTCGCAGGTGCTGACCCGCGGCCGGGCGAGCGGCGTCGAGATGTACAACGGGGCCGCCTACCTGACGATCGGCGGCTCGATCGTGCCTTTGGCCAACGTCATCAGCGTCGAGGAGACGGCCGCGACCGCGGCGACCTAGACGCCTGACCCGAACAGAGACCGCACGCTCGAACAGCGTCGCGGACATGGGGCCTCAAGACCCCGACGCAGCAAGCGCAAACCGCATCAATCTGGGGACCAGGATTCCATGAGCATCAACAGCGCCATGCTCGCCGGCGTGTCGGGACTGACGGCCAACTCGGCCGCGCTCGCCGCCATTTCCGACAACATCGCGAACGTGAACACCGTCGGCTACAAGCGTAGCCAGTCGCAGTTCCAGACCATCGTCACCAGCCAGGCCGCCGCAGGCGCCTACTCGGCGGGCGGCGTGCAGGCCACGACCCGCGCCTATGTGAGCCAGCAGGGGTTGCTGCAGCGGACCAGCTCCAACACTGACCTCGGCATTGCCGGCCAGGGCTTCTTTGTCGCCACGCAGAAGGCCGAAGATCTCGACTCGACGGACGCGCGCCTGTTCACCCGCGCCGGCTCGTTCCAGGTCGATGACCTGGGCTATCTGCGCAATGCCGCGGGGCTTTACCTTCAGGGGTGGGTGGCAGACACCGATGGTCTGATTACGGTCGATCCGTCCGACATTTCGCGCCTGAGCTCGATCAACGTCGGCACCGTCGGCGGCGCCGCCGAGCAGACCACCCGCGTCGGCATCAACGCCAACCTCAAGTCCAGCCAGGCGCTCTCCAGCGAACTGGGGACCTACGATCCGGCCCTCAACTCGATGGCCATGTACGATCCGGAAACCGGCGCGGGCGTGAAGCCCGACTTCGAAATCCAGATGCCGATCTCGGACTCCAAGGGAGGCCAGCGGACCATCGCGGTATCGTTGCTGAAGAGCGCTACGCCGAACGAGTGGTACGCCGAAATCCGCGCCGTTCCGGCTTCCGACGTCGTCACCGGTGCGGGCCTCGCCAACGGTCAAATTCGGGTCGGCGTGGTGGCCTTCACCTCCGATGGCCGCCTCGATCTTGACAACACCACCCTCTTCGCCGACCCCGACAACCCGATGATCGCCATTGGCCCGTCCTCGGGCGCGGCCCCAGGCGCGGGCGCGGTCAACTGGGCGGCCGGCCTGGGTATCGACACCCAGGACGTGGATTTCGAGTTCGCCACAGGCGCCGGCGGCCTGACTCAGTACGACAGTCAGTCGGTCGTCCAGGCGATTACCACCAACGGCACCGCCTTCGGCAACCTGACCAATATCGAGATCGACGAGGAAGGCTTCGTCACCGCCATATTCGACAACGGCATCACCCGGCGCATCGCCCAGGTCGCCGTCGCCACCTTCGCAAACCCGGACGGGCTCCGCTCGGTGTCCGGCAACGCCTACCGCGTGTCTGACTCGAGCGGCACCTTCAATCTCAAGGCCCCCGGCACCGGCGGCGCTGGCCTGCTGTCGCCCTCGACCCTGGAGTCTTCGACGGTGGACCTCTCGTCAGAGTTCACGGGCCTGATCACAACCCAACGCGCCTACTCCGCTTCGTCGAAGATCATCACCACCGCCGACGAGATGCTTGCGGAACTTCTGAGAATTAAGAGCTGATTAGTAAACTGACAACGTAGTAAATGAAACCTTTCTCACCACACCAAGCGTTGCGACATCCGGAAGACTCTCTGATTAGTCATTCCTTTACTGTCGCAATTAAGCCGATGTTATGCCCGCGCGCTTACTGTCGCCGTGTGGTGATGGTGAGAGAGGCGTAAAGCCCATGCTTCAAGAGCAACGCCTAAATGGCAAAGGCGAGAGATACATCGTGGGTCCGACAGGTGCTGCCTTGACCTTGGCTGACCTTCCGCCGGCGAATACCCAGCGTTGGGTCATTCGTCGCAAGGCCGAAGTCGTGGCTGCGGTGCGCGGGGGTCTGCTGTCCCTGGAGGATGCGTGTGAACGCTATCGTCTGACCACCGAGGAATTCCTCGGCTGGCAGCAGTCGATTGACCGGTGGGGCCTGGCGGGCCTGCGGACGACCCGGATCCAGCAGTACCGCTGATTTCGACTGCATCGACCTGGAAGCCGCGTTCGCAAGAGCGCGGCTTTCGCGCGCCTACCGTCGTGGCGCCGCGTTTGCCTCGGACATCAGCTGCACTGGGGGGACCGGCAACTCGTCCACGCGCAGGTGACGGTCGGCGGTCTTGTCCAGCCGGGCAAACCGTCGCTTGGCGGCCGCGGACCATTCCTGGCGTGTGATGATCGAATTGAAGTCTGTGTCCGCGGCTGTAACTGGCTGGGGCTCGTTCAGCAGGGCGTAGAATCCCGCGCCTTCACTCGGCGGTCTTAGCCGTGCAGGAGCCTCCCTGGACGCGGGTAGGGTCCGCATGGCTTCGGTTGGGCGCGCTGGTCCACGGTCGCTCAACAGCGGAACTCTGCGAACGATCTCGGGCGCGATCCGGGTCTCGTAGGTGCGCGTCTCAGTGCTCGTGATCTTGCCGTCGTGATCGGCATCCAGCAGGTCGAAGAACCGCAGGGCGTCCTTTTCGAACTCCGAGGGGCTGATCGCGCCGTCGTGGTCGATATCCGCCCCCGCGAACCAGAGCGGCAACGGGTAGGGCTGGTCGGGAGCGGCACGGAACGGCTCGCCGGCAGGGCTGATGAACAGGCCCATCGCGGGCCCGGGTTGAGCTTGGGCGGCGGTCGTGGCCAAGGCGGCCGCCGCGATCACAGCAACTCGCAACATACGGTGTTCTCCGATAGCCGCCCGTCTCTTGCAACGGTGATTTGGCCGAAATCCGTCGAACTGACTTCAACACCGAAAGGCGAGCTTAATCACCTCTTTACCATGAACCCGGAAATTACTGCCTAGCGGGTCCGGCTCACGGGGCGTCCGCAGTCAACAGGGCGGGGCGCGTAAGTTAGTGTTCGGGGGTTTGCAGAGGTTTGGAATCGGGCGCTGGGGCGTGGTGCTCGGCGCTGCCGCGGGCGCCGCGATCCTGTTGATTTTCCTGATGTTCAAGGTGGGCAGTGAGCCCTCCGCCCTGCTCTACTCGAACCTGGACCTCAAGGAAGCGTCTGAAATCACCGCCGCTCTCGACCAGGCCAACATCAATTATGAGGCGAAAGGGGACGGATCGACCATCATGGTCCCGCGCGACAAGGTCGCGTCGACACGCCTGCTCTTGTCCTCCAAGGGACTGCCGACCTCCGGATCGGTGGGCTACGAGATCTTCGACAATGCCTCCGCGCTCGGCCAGACCGACTTCGTGCAGAACCTCAACCGCCAGCGCGCCCTCGAGGGCGAACTGGCGCGGACGATTCGTTCCCTCGACGGTGTAACGTCGGCCCGGGTTCACCTGGTGCTGCCCCGCCGCCAGCTATTCGAGGAGGAGGCCGGCTCGCCCACAGCCTCGATCGTGGTTGGCCTGAGCCATCGTGATCTGAACAGCGAACAGACCCGTTCCTTGAGGAACCTCGTCGCCGGCGCCGTGCCCAACCTGAAACCTGAACACGTCACGGTGCTCGATGAGACCGGCAAGATGCTCGCCGCCGGCGCCGAGGATGACGGGGGTCTGGCCGGCGAGATGGCGGCCACCCGCAAGGCCGAAGTCGAGGCGCGCCTGCGCCAGGCGATCCGCGACGTGGTCGAGGGCGTGGTCGGGCCTGGCAAGGCCCGCGTCCAGGTCACCGCCGAGGTCGATCAAACCCGGGTCACCGAACAGCGCCAGACCTTCGATCCCGACGGCCAGGTGGTGCGTTCGACCACAACAAGTGAAGAGAATTCGTCCGACAATTCCGCGTCGCCGGATGGCGCCGTCGGCGCCGCCGCCAATCTTCCTGGGCAAGCGGCCCCCGAAGCCGGTTCGGCCAACGGCTCGATCAATGGGGCAAACCAGGAGACCACCAACTACGAGATTTCGAGCACCACGCGCACGGAAGTCATCGAACCGGGAGCCATCAAGCGGCTTTCGGTGGCGGTCGCCGTCGATGGCGTCTCGACGACCGGCGCCAACGGCAAGGTCACCTATGCGCCGCGCTCGGCGGGTGACATGCAGAAGATCGATCAGCTGGTCCGTTCGGCCATGGGGTTCGACCAGACTCGCCAGGATCAGGTGCAGGTGTTGAACGTCCGGTTTGCCCGCGAGGCAGACGGCATCCCCGGCGGGGAGGCCGGGCCTTCGCCCTTCTCCTTCGACAAGAACGACATCATGCGCGGCGTCGAACTGCTGGTGCTGCTCATCGTTGGCCTGCTTGTGATCTTCCTGGTCGTGCGGCCGCTGCTCAAGTCTGCCGGCACGCCCGGACAGCACGCTTCGCCAGCCCTTGCCATGGCGGCCGGAGCCCTACCGCTGTCTGACGCCTCCAGCGCCGCGTCGTTCAGCCAGGGCGGCGCCCATCTGAGCCTGCCGGGCCCTGGAAGCGAGATGGAACAGCGTATCGACATCGCCCGCATCGAAGGCGCCGTGAAGACTTCATCGGTGAAACGCGTATCCGAATTCGTCGAGAGTAACCCGGAGGCGTCGCTGTCGATTCTCCGCAGCTGGCTGCACGAGACCTAGAATGGCAACCAGCGTCGTCAAGCGCGCCATTGAAGATCCGAAGAAACTCTCCGGACCCGAGAGGGCTGCGGTGATCCTGCTGGCGCTTGGTGAAGATCACCACAAGCTCTGGCAGACCCTCGACGAGGAGGAGATCAAGGAGATTTCCCAGGCCATGTCCAGCCTGGGCACCGTTTCTTCTGTGGTGGTCGAGCAGCTGTTGCTGGACTTCGTCTCCGGCATGAGCGGCGCCGGAACCATCATGGGAAGCTTCGAGCAGACCCAACGACTGCTGTCGGCCTTCATGCCTACGGATCGTGTCGAAGGCCTGATGGAGGAGATCCGCGGTCCTGCCGGCCGCACGATGTGGGACAAGCTCGGCAACGTGAACGAGGCGGTGCTCGCCAACTACCTCAAGAACGAATACCCGCAGACGGTCGCCGTGGTCTTGTCCAAGATCAAGGCCGACCATGCCTCGCGCGTGCTGTCGGCCCTGCCGGAGGACTTCGCGCTGGAGTGCGTGCAGCGAATGCTGCGCATGGAGCCGGTCCAGCGCGAGATTCTCGACAAGATCGAGCAGACCCTGCGCAATGAGTTCATGTCGAACCTGGCGCGCACCTCCAAGCGCGACAGCCACGAAATGATGGCGGAGATTTTCAACTCCTTCGATCGCCAGACCGAGGGCCGCTTCATCGCTGCCCTGGAGGAGCGCAACCGCGAGGCGGCCGAGCGAATCCGGGCCCTGATGTTCGTCTTTGAAGACCTTTCAAAGCTCGATCCGGGTGGGGTGCAGACCTTGCTGCGGGCAGTGGAAAAAGACCAGTTGGGCCTGGCCCTGAAGGGTGCCTCCGACGCCCTGCGCGAGATGTTCTTCTCCAACATGAGCGAGCGCGCTTCGAAGATCATGCGCGACGACATGGAGAGCATGGGTCCGGTGCGTCTGAAGGACGTCGACGCGGCGCAGATGTCGATGGTCCAGGTCGCCAAGGATCTCGCCGCCAAGGGCGAGATCATGCTGGCCGGCCAGGGCGGCGACGACGAGCTGATCTACTGATGGAGCAGCTCTCATGACCCCGGCGGCAAAGGGCGAAAGCCGGAAATTCGCGTTCGAAACCGTCTTCGACAGCGGTGGCGACGTGATCAGCGCGCCGATTCGGATCAGGCGTGGCTGCAGCGCCGAAGAGGCGGAGGTCTTGCGCGCCACGGCCTTCCGCGAGGGGGAGGCGGCCGGCCGTGCCGCCATGCAGGGCCAGCAGGCCCAGTCGCTTGCGGACCTCGCCGAGGCGGCGAGGGCTGGCCTCGCTGCCCTGTCGCAGGTCGCTCACAATCACCGCGTTCACTCCGCCGGCCTGGCCATGGCCTGTGGCAAGGCGATCGCGGATGCGGCCTTGCTTGAATTCCCCCAGGCCCCCCTTCGGGCGGCCATGGATTCACTCGCGCGCGAGTTCGACGGCGCGCCGCGCCTGACCCTGCGGACCGCCGCCGACCCGGGCGCCCTGTCGGCTATCGTCGAGGAGATGGCGCGCGACATCGGTTTCGCCGGCCAGGTCGTGGTCAAGCCCGAACCCGGCGACAACGGCGCGGCCTTCAGTCTCGACTGGGCTGATGGATCGGCGGTGTTCAACCCCGACGCCACCGCCGCCCGCATCGCCGACGTCGTCGCCTCCGCGCTCGCCGCCGAGCGCCTGCACGCCGATCCCATTGATTTCACCCCAGACCCAATTCCGGATCTGAACCCTGACGGAGAGCCTTGATGGCCGCCGACACCGAATTTCCCCTCGAAGAATTTCCCGAGAGCACGGCGCTCGCCGTCACCTCGGAGGAGCCCGACAAGTCCGCGTCGGACCTGGCGCCGGTCTTCGACGTGCCGGTGAATATCTCCGCGGTATTGGGGAAGGCCAACATGACGGTTGCTCAGCTGTTGAAGCTGGGAAACGGCTCGGTGCTCGAACTTGACCGAAAGGTCGGCGAAGCCATCGACATCTATGTGAATAACCGTCTGGTCGCTCGCGGCGAAGTCGTCGTCGTCGACGAACGGCTGGGCGTGACCATGACTGAAATCATCAAGAGTGAAGACGCGGCCGCCTGAACGGGCGGCCAGCTGAAGGAGAATACCCATGCGGCTTCTGGTAGTCGGACGTTTGAGCGGACAGCTCGCCGCCGCCGTGAAGATGGCGATGAGCCAGGGCGCCAAGGTGGGCCACGTCGAGACGTGCGCCCAGGCCACCGACGCGCTGCGGCGCGGGCAGGGAGCCGACCTTCTGATGGTCGACTACGAGCTCGACATCAGGGCCCTGATCGAGGCCAACGAAGCCGAGCGAATCCATGTGCCGGTGGTCGCCTGCGGCGTGGGCGCCGATCCGCAGAAAGCCGCTGACGCCATCCGGGCCGGCGCCAAGGAGTTCATCCCGCTCCCGCCGGACGCCGAGCTGATCGCCGCCGTCCTGGCCGCCGTCGCCGACGACGAACGCCCCATGGTGGTCAATGACCCGGCGATGAAGTCGGTGATTGCACTCGCCGATCAGGTCGCGGCCTCCGAAGCCTCGATCCTGATCACCGGCGAAAGCGGCGTCGGCAAGGAGGTGATGGCCCGTTACGTTCATCATAAATCCCGCCGGGCGCAGCGCCCCTTCATCTCGGTCAACTGCGCGGCCATCCCCGAGAACCTCTTGGAAAGCGAGTTGTTCGGCCACGAGAAGGGCGCCTTCACCGGCGCCGTCGCGCGACGCATCGGCAAGTTCGAGGAGGCCGACGGCGGCACCCTGCTGTTGGACGAAATCAGCGAGATGGACGGTCGGCTCCAGGCCAAGCTTCTGCGCGCGCTGCAGGAACGGATCATCGACAGGGTCGGCGGCTCCAAGCCGGTCAAGGTCAACATCCGCGTCATCGCAACGTCCAACCGCGACCTGGCCCAGGCCGTGCGCGACGGGACCTTCCGCGAGGACCTGCTCTATCGCCTCAACGTCGTGAATCTTTGCCTGCCGCCATTGCGTCAGCGGCCCGGCGACGTGGCCATTCTGGCCGCCCACTTCGTCAAGAAGTACGCTGCCGCCAACGGCGTGCCCGAACGCCCACTTTCGGGCGAGGCACAGCGGCGCCTGCTCGGCCACAGCTGGCCCGGCAATGTGCGGGAGCTGGAAAATGCCATGCACCGCGCAGTGCTGCTGGCGGTCGGCCCGGAGATCGACGAGCTGGCCGTGCGCCTGCCTGACGGCCAGCCATTGTCGGCCTCCGGCGACGGTTTCTCCGGTCGGGCGGCCCAGGCCGCCGACGCGGTCCAGCGCGCCTTCGTCGGCCAGACGGTGGCCGAGATGGAACAGGCCTTGATCCTGGACACTCTGGTGCACTGCCTGGGCAACCGCACCCATGCGGCCAATATCCTGGGTATCTCGATCCGGACGCTGCGCAACAAGCTGAACGAATACGCCGGCCTTGGCGCGCAGATTCCCGCGCCGCAGAGCGGGTTGTCCGCCCATGCGGCCTGAGTCCGGAGTGCTCGCCTAAGTGACCGACGCCGCCATCCCCAGGCCAAGCCAGCCCAACCCCAGCATGAAGGATATGCTGGGTTGGGTCATGCGTGGCGAGGTGGCGCTGGCGTTCGGCGTCATCTTCATCGTGGT
>JANNVY010000227.1:0-1593 GCA_031408375.1 Pseudomonadota bacterium
CAGTCGTCGTCCACCGCGTCGACCTTGGAGTTGTCGGGACGCAGCAGGTCGCCGCCCAGCTGAAGATTGTAGGGCGGATCGGCGAAGATCAGGTCCACGGACTTGTCGGGCAGGGTGCGGAGAATCTCCACGCACTCGCCGATGTGCACGATATCGGTCTTCAACATGTCCCGGGTCCCGACTTGAACCGGGAGACTCAAGGGAACGCAGTAAACGGCCGATTAAGTTAACTTTTGAACGGCAGAACGGCCTTGCGTCCGGAACAGGGGCGGTGGGACGGCGTTTGAAGTCCGGTCGGGATGATCTGGAGCGCCGAAGCCAATGCACACTCCCGTCCGGTCCGCCCACGCCGCCTACCCCAACGCCGCCGACTTGGCGCCCCTCCGCGGGGCGCCCGCGCCCGAGCCGGTGGACGTCGCCGGGCGATGGGTTAGCGAACAGGCGTCGGAAAGGGTCTACATCCGCGACGAACATCTGGTGGCCCTCGGCGGCACGGCCTTCTTCATGGTAGCCGGGGCGATCTGCGGCATATTACTGAGCAACGGCTAGGGGTCAGTCGACCTCACGCCTCAACGCCTTGGCGATTTTGGCGTTGGTGTTGTTTCGGAAGCCGTTCCCTATCGCGATCTTCTGATCAAGATCAGTCAGCGCGGAATTGATGTGTCCCTCCAACTCGGGGTCCGCGCGCAGCCTTGCCGCCACCTCCGCGATGCGGGCGGGCGGCAGGCCCAGGGTGCAGCTTTCAGCCAAGCGCGCCGTTGAGTTGAAGCGCGCGTCGATCTGTATGATTTCCGGGCACCGCTCACGGACCCTTCGCTGGATGTCGTATGGCATCCGGCTGCGCATCCACGCACGATAGGGCGTGACGCTCCTGAGAGTGAATTCTACCGTGTCGGCACTGTGATAGTAATTGGAGATCATCTCGCGTCGCCCGGGCGAGCCGATCACGTTCATCGCGCCCGTGGACAGGACCTCTTCCCAGGTGTTGCGCTTCAGGACGCGAGGGAGGACCTGGGTGGCCTCGTAGAGGTCGATCAGGAACTGTTCGCCTGCCGGCCGGCCCGGGGCACGCACCACGGCTAGGGCCGCGAGCGCGTGGGCGCGCACCTGATGGTAGTAGCGAACGCGCACCTCGATATCGGCGGCGTTGCTATTGAGGTCGTCGAGGATGCGCTGGCGGTAGACCCTTCCGGTCTCGCGTTCGACACGCGCCGTGTTCCAGTTGGCGGCCTGGATGCCGAAGAAAACCCCAAGCACGACGATAAGAAGTTCGACCGTGACGGCGAACCAATCTTGGGCGCGAACTCGCTCGCGGATGCGGGTCAGGATCATGCGCCGGTTTCCCCGAATAGCCGCGGCCAGCCTAGGCCAGAGTCTCTTCGAGGACCAAGTCGCCGTCCGCCTGAAGATCCAGTTCCATCTGTTCAACCATCATCCGCACCTTGCCGAACGCGCGTCGGTGGATCGGCGACGGGCCCAGCAGGTCCAGCGCCTGTGCGTGCATGGGCACCCCGTAGCCCTTGTGGATAGCGAAGCCGTAGCCGGGGTGGACGTCGTCCATCTCGATCATCAGCCGGTCGCGCGCCACCTTGG
>JANNVY010000228.1:0-1649 GCA_031408375.1 Pseudomonadota bacterium
CCGACGGCTCGGGGACCTCTGTGGCGCTCCAGGTGATCGTCACCGCCCCCACCGGCTCGGACGGCATCAGCGCCGACGTCTGGGAAGGCGCCGTTATGCTTCCGGTGTCATTCGAGGTCGCCGAGGACACTGCGCTCACCGGCATGATTGAGCTCGACGTCGTCGCCGACGCGGCGGGCGGTGGACACCATGCGGCCTGGGCGGGCGTGATTGGGGTCGAGCACGGCTTCGGCGACGTCACCCTGGCCGGCGAGGTTTGGACCCAGCGCGACGACGACCCCCTGGGCGCAACGACCCAGGCTTCCGCAGGCGTGCAATTGATGTGGACGCCGTCCAGCCTCGATGATGTCCAGTTCGACATCGGCGTGGACTTCGGGCTGAACAACGAGACCCCGAACGTCGCGTTCGGCGCGGGCATCGCCAAGCGGTTCTAGCCGCTGGTCAGGACCCGCACCGCGGCCGTCAACTCCGAGAGCTGCGCCGCGTCTGCTCGCCCACGCTCGATCAGGGCGTCATCCACCTCTCCCGCCAGCCGGCTGAGATCCGGATAGCCGAAGGTCCCGGCTGCGCCAGAGAGGCGATGCACCGTCGCTCGCAATACGCCCGCAGTGACGGTTCCTGCGACTGCCGCCTCGAGCACCGCCAGGTCTTCGCCGCACCGTTCAATGAAGCGGCGGCGCAGGGCCTGGTAGCGATCGTCGAATTCGCTCATCGCGCCACCCGCGCCATCACGGCGCGCAGTTCCAGCGCCAGGGTCATGGGGTCGAACGGCTTGGTGATCACGCCTTCGGCGCCGAGCTTCAAGTAGTGCGCCAGCTCGTGAGACTGGGCACGCGCAGTGATGAAGATCACCGGCATGCGGAAACCGCGAGCGCGCAGCTCAACCAACACCGCCGGACCATCCTTGTCCGGCATCATGACGTCCAGCAGCACGACGTCCGGCTTGAACTCGTCGGCCTCCAGAATGGCCATGGCCTCGGCGCCCGAGCCGGCCGGACAGGCCTTGATGCCGACGTCCAGTTCGAGCGCCAGGACCGCGACCTCGCGGATGTCCGGCTCGTCGTCGGCATAGAGGACCCTGAGAACGCCGCTCATGGAGCCTTGGGCTCAGGTTCGAGGATGTCTCGCACCGCCGCCACCAGGCCAGTCAGGGGTGTGCGGGACTTGATCAGGACACTGGTCACGGTTGGTCCGAGGTCGCGGTTCGTATCCTGGGCGGTGAATACGATCACCTGCGGCGGATTGCCCGCGGCAGCCAGTTCCTCAAGCAGGACAGCCCCATCGCCGTCCCGCAATTCCAGGTCTAGAACCACGAGATCGGGCCGCCGACGCGCCACGATCACACGCGCTTCTGCAAGCCCCTCGGCCTGCGCGACCTCGCCCCAGCCCGCCAGGGCGGTGGCCACGACTTCGCGGATGTCGCGATCTTCGTCGACATGGAGGATCAGACGCGGCGGCGCATCGACCCGGGCAAGCGCAGCGCGCACCAGTCCGGTGAGCCGGTCGGGATCGACCGGCTTTTCCATCCAGTCAGCCACCTCAAGCATCCGCACTTCGGGATCCTTGCCGCGGCGTGCGTCGGCGGAGACCACCACGATCGGCATGTGGGCCAGGGCGGGATCCGCGCGAACCTCCTTGGCCAGGTCGAC
>JANNVY010000229.1:0-3227 GCA_031408375.1 Pseudomonadota bacterium
CAAAGGTTATGCCGTCGGGGCGGGGCGTCAGGTGGTTGGCCATCAGGTCGGCGTCGGGGTCGTGGAGGCTGAAGGTGACGGCCTTGCCCTCGCCGATCTCGGCGGCGAGGGCCGCGGTCTCGGCGTTGTCGAGGTTGAGCACCGCGGTTTTCGCCTTGCCCGTGAAGTCGCGGAACAGGGCACGCAGCTCCTCCATCGATTTGTGGTCCAGGGAGACGTTCGTGACGACCGCGACCTCGGGTTCGTAGCGGGCGATGGAACCGTCGCTTTCGTCGACTTCGGAGACGAAGGTCTCCGCGCCGCCGACGAGGGCTGAGGCGAAGGGCTCGTCCTGGGTCATGAAGTTCTTCATCACCGCGCCGTTCATGACGGTGGGCGCAAGGCCAGCCTGGTGCAGGATCCAGCCGATCATTCCAGTGACGGTGGACTTGCCGCTGGTGCCGGCCACGCCGATGGCGCGCGGCGCGGCGTTGAACAGCTCTGCCAGCAATTGCGGGCGAGTGACGATGGGAGCGCCGACTCGCCGCGCCGCCTGCACGTCGGGAATGGTCTCTTCCACGGCGCCCGAGATCACCAGCGTCTGGTCGGCGCGCGTGATCCCCGATCCATCCTGGGCGTGCAGCGCCACGCCTTGGCTGCGCAGCCAGTTGAACTTGTCGGCCGTGCGGCCTTGGTCCAGCGCCCGGTCGGAGCCTTCGACCACGCCGCCGCGGCCCTTGACGATCATGGCCAGCGGCAGCATGCCGCTGCCGCCGACGCCGCAGAAAAAGTACGCTTTGTTTTGCATCACGGGCCGAAGCTATAAGGCGGAACGGCCTGATAGACGCCTGGGGGCGAGATTTCCATGAGCATTCGCATCGGCGTAGTCGGCGCCTCCTCACCCCTGAACCCGGACGTGGTGGCCCTGACCGAGGAAATGGCTCGGCGGCTTTACCCGGATGACCCGCCCAGCTTCTGGTTCGCGCCCCAGTGTTTCGAGCAGGATGGACACTTCGCCGGTTCCGACGCCGCACGCGCCGAAGCCTTCGTGACGGTGGCCAACGACCCGGGGTTTGACGCCCTGTGGTTCGGGCGCGGCGGCTATGGCTCCGCTCGGATCATCGAGACGGTGCTGCCCCAGCTGGGCCCGCCGGCGCGTGACAAGGACTATCTCGGCTATTCCGACGCCGGGGCCATGCTGGCGGCGCTATACGGCCGGGGCTTCACGCGCCTGGCCCATGGCCCGATGCCGCACGACGCCCTGGGGTACGGCACGCCGGAATCGGCCGAGCGCGGCCTGCGCTGGCTGGTCGAGAAGGACCCCGCGACCCTTGAACCGTCGGTCGATGGCCGGACGCCGACCGCGGCCTTCAACATCATGATGCTGTCCAGCCTGATCGGCACGCCGTGGCAGCCGGACCTCACAGGCCACATCCTGATGCTGGAGGAAGTCACGGAATACATGTACCGAATAGACCGTGCACTGTTCCACATAACCAGCAATCTGGACATCCGGAAGGTCGCCGGCGTGCGCCTGGGCCGCTGGACCATCACGCCCAACCCGACCGGCGAATTCGGCCAGACATCCGAGCAGGTAATCGCCCACTGGTGCGAGCGCGCCGGCGTGCCCTATCTCGGCCTCGCCGACATCGGCCACGACGCCCAGAACAAGGTCGTGCCGTTCGGGGTCTACGGCCGCTAGTTCGGGGCGTAGTCCTTCAGGGTCTCGCGGGCGATGATCAGCTGCTGGATCTGCGAGGAGCCCTCGTAGATGCGGAACAGGCGCACGTCGCGATAGAAGCGTTCGATGCCGTAGTCGGCGATGTAGCCGGCGCCGCCGAAGATCTGCACCGCCCGATCCGCCACCCGCCCAACCATCTCCGAGGCGAAGTATTTCGTGGCCGCGGCCTCAAGCGTCGTGGACGCGCCGCTGTCGCGCAGCTTCGCTGTCTCGATCACCAGGGCGCGGGCCGCCATGGCCTCGGTGCGGCTGTCGGCGATCATGGCCTGAACTAGCTGGAAGTCGGAGATCGGCTTGCCGAACTGCTTGCGATCGAGCGCGTAGCCGCAGCTGTCGGCGATCAAGCGCTCGGCCGCGCCCACGCAGACCGCGGCGATGTGCAGGCGGCCGCGATCCAGCACCTGCATGGCCACCTTGAAGCCCTCGCCCTCGGCGCCGATGCGGTTGTCGGCGGGCACGCGCACGTCTTCGAAGATCACATCACAGACGTGGGCGCCGTGCTGACCCATCTTCTGCTCCGGCTTGCCGATGGAGAGGCCCGGCGAATCCGCCGCCACTAGGAAGGCCGAGACGCCCTTTGCGCCCGACTTGTCCGGATCGGTGCGGGCCATGACCGTGAACAGCCCGGCCTTGTCGGCATTGGTGATGTAACGCTTGGCGCCGTTCAGCACATAGGCGTCGCCGTCGCGCCGAGCGCGGGTCTGGACGGCGGCGGAGTCCGACCCGGCCTCGGGTTCGGTCAAGGCGAACGAGGTGATCAACTCGCCGGTGGCGATGGCCGGCAGGAAGCGCTGCTTCTGTTCGTCTGTGCCGAACATGGCCAGGCCCTGGCTGCCGATGCCGACATTGGTGCCGAACACCGAGCGGAACGCCGGAGACGTACGCCCCAGTTCGATGGCGACCAGGCACTCCTCTTCCATGGTCAGACCCAGGCCGCCGTACTCCGGATCGATCGACAAGCCGAACAAGCCCATGTCGCGCATCTCGGCGACGATCGAGTCCGGGACGGCGTCGTCCTCGGCGATCTTGCCCTCCAGCGGGCGCAGCCGTTCGGTGACAAAGCGGCGAATGGTTTCGATCAGCTGATCGCGGGTTTCGATGTCCAGGGCCATGAGTGGCGATTACGGACCCCGGGCCCGCTCCGCAAGTCCACTCCCCGCCTACCGCGTCCCGTAGAGCCGGTCGCCCGCGTCGCCCAGGCCCGGCACGATGTAGCCGTGCTCGTTCAGGCGCTCGTCGATGGCGGCGGTCCAGACCGGCACCTCGGGATGGTGGGCCTTCAGGCGCTCAATGCCTTCGGGCGAGGCCACGAGGCAAACGAAGCGCAGATTGGTGACGCCCCGCTCCTTCAACCTATCGATGGCTGCGACGGCGGTGTTAGCCGTGGCCAGCATGGGATCGATGATGATCACCAGGCGGTCGGCGATGTCCTCGGGCGCCTTGAAGTAATATTCGACCGCAACCAGCGTCTCGGGATCGCGATAGAGGCCGATGTGGGCGACACGCG
>JANNVY010000230.1:0-7089 GCA_031408375.1 Pseudomonadota bacterium
CGGCATCCGCCAGCGCCACAAGGCGCGGCCGGACCAGGCTACCAGCGACCTGGCCTTCGAGGCCTGCAAGCGGGCGCTCGCCGCCGCAGGCCGCACACCAGCCGAGGTTGATCTGATCATTGTGGCCACCACCACGCCGGACATGACGTTTCCAGCCACCGCCGCCATCCTGCAACGCAAGCTGGGCGTGCCGATCTGCCCCGCCTTCGACGTTCAGGCGGTCTGCTCGGGCTTTGTCTATGCGCTGAGCGTCGCCGACGGCTTCGTGGCCAGGGGTCTGGCCAAGTGCGCCCTAGTCGTGGGCGCCGAAGAGATGACACGACTGCTTGACTACAATGACCGGGGTACCTGCGTACTGTTTGGCGACGGCGCTGGCGCCTTTGTCGTCGAACCGGTCAAGGGACAGGGGACAACCACTGATCGCGGCCTCCTCGGATTCGCCCTGCGGTGCGACGGCACCAAGACGGATCTGCTCTATGTGGACGGCGGCCCCTCCACAACGGGCACGGTCGGCCATCTGCGCATGCTTGGCAATCAGGTGTTCAAGAACGCCGTGGTCAATATCGCCGAGGCTGTCGAAGCCGCCGCCGCAGCAGCTGGCATCGAAGTTTCATCAGTAGACTGGTTCGTGCCTCACCAGGCCAACCAGCGCATCCTGGCCGGCGTCGCCCATCGGCTAGGGATCGACGAGACCAAGGTGATATCCACCGTGGCGATGCATGCGAATACCTCGGCTGCGTCTATTCCCCTGGCCACATGGGTCGGAATCGAGGACGGGCGCATCAAGAAGGGCGATCTGCTGCTGCTGGAAGCCATGGGTGGCGGCCTGACCTGGGGCGCCTGTACTCTCAGGCTGTGAGATTCTCGTCCGAACGCCTTGAACTCGCGCGCGGTTCGCGCGACACAAGAATTCGCTAGCCTTGGGGGAGCCGCATGAAGAGCGAAACGCTGACCCGCGCCGATCTATGTGAAGCGGTGCATCAGGAAGTCGGGCTTTCAAGACACGAGTGCTCGGCCCTCGTCGAGCGTACCCTTGAGCTGATCGCCGAGGCGCTCGAGCGCGGCGAGACGGTCAAGCTGTCTGGGTTCGGCGTATTCCAGGTCCGCTCCAAGAGCGCGCGGATGGGGCGCAATCCCAAGACCGGCGAACCTGCCGCCATCGATCCACGCCGGGTCATCAGTTTCCGTGCGTCGCAGGTGATGAAGGCTCGCGTGGACGGCGCGAACGGACACGCGTGACCACCAAGGGCCCCAACGCCTTTCGAACGATCTCCGAAGCCGCTGACGAGATCGGCGTGCCGCAGCACGTGCTGCGCTTCTGGGAGACCCGCTTCTCGTTCATTCGCCCGATGAAGCGGGCCGGGGGGCGCCGATTCTATCGGCCGCAGGACGTCTCGGTGCTGAAGGGCGTGAAGGCGCTGCTCTACACCCGTGGGTTCAAGATCGAGGGCGTCCAGCGCCTCTACCGAGAAGAAGGCCTCAAGCACCTGGTAGGAGCGGGCGGCCAGGACGCCGAGGCAATCGAGTTCACTGGCGACGACTTTCACGACCCCGTTTCGAACGCCTCCGTGACTCCGATTTCTGACGCTGGGCGCATGCGTTTGCGCGCGGCGCTCAAGTCTTTGGAAACCGCCAAGTCCACCCTGGACGCCGTCCTGCGCAAATAGCGCGGAATGTGCGTTGCGGGGTTGGCCGCACCCCCCTATAAGGCGCCCCTTCGGAGCGTGGCGCAGCCTGGTAGCGCACTTGACTGGGGGTCAAGGGGTCGCAGGTTCGAATCCTGTCGCTCCGACCATTTCCTTACCCCACCATCGGATGCTCCCCCTTCGGGGGCCCTGACACGATCCGCTTAGTCCGGCTTGCTGGACCAGGCGATGAGCGGGAAGAGCGGCACGCCCCAGAAAGTGCCCGCGACCGCAAAATAGATCAGCTTCAGCCACATGATGTCAGGCAGGTAGTCGGCCAGGGTGACGGCGGCCCAGATCCAGAAGATCAGGAAGGCCACGCAGCCGATCGACCCCAACACCCTGCGCACGCCCGGCTTCACCCGACCCTCCCAAATGCAAAACGCCACCGGACCCCCGGCGGCGCTTCACTGTAGTCGCGTCGTCAGTCGCTGTCAGGAGCGACGACGAACCAGGCCGAAAATGAACAGCAGGATCACCGCGCCGCCGGTGGCGATCAGCAGGTTGTTGAAGAAGGCGTTGTCCAGCGGGTGGAAGTTCATCGTCTCCGCCAGCCAGCCGCCCACGAAGGCGCCCAGCAAGCCCACGATCAGATTGGTGATAAGGCCGTGACGGCGGCCCGTCAGCTGTTCGGCGATCCAACCGGCAATGATGCCCGCGACGATCCAGGCGATCCAACTCATCTCTTCCATGGTGTTCCTCCAGCCCTGTTTGCGCGGCGTGCGCGCCCGGTCCTGAAATGCCCGTTGGGGGTTCCAGTTCCTGCTAAGCTGACTTTGTTGTGCGATCCCGTCTACAACCGGTCGCAAAGGTGGGCTAAGCCGCTGGAATGAGCCTGTTGTTTCAAGCGCGTTCGTCGCGGGGCGTAGCCATCTGGTTGTTCGTCGTTGCGGCCCTGGTGTTCCTGATGGTGCTGGTCGGCGGCGCGACCCGCCTGACCGATTCGGGCCTTTCCATCACCGAATGGAAGCCGGTCTCCGGCGCCCTGCCGCCGCTGAACGCGAGAGACTGGGCGTCGGAATTCGCCCGGTACCGCGCCATCCCCGAATACGATCAGGTCAATCGGGGCATGAGCCTCGACGACTTCAAAACGATCTACTGGTGGGAGTGGGTGCACCGTCAGCTGGGCCGCCTGATCGGCCTGGCCTTCGCCATTCCCTTCCTGGTGTTCCTGATCCGGCGCGAGATCCCGCGCCGCCTGATGATTCCCTGCGTGGCGTTGCTGGCCCTGGGCGGGCTGCAAGGCGCCGTCGGCTGGTGGATGGTGTCGTCGGGGCTCTCGGGCCGGGTCGACGTGCTTCCAGAGCGCCTGGCGACCCACCTGGGCATGGCGCTGGTGATCTACATCGGCCTCTTGTGGACGGGCCTGGAGGCGCTGGAGGACGGAGACCGGGTGCATCCGCCGAAGGGCTGGACATCGGCATCCCTGGGTCTGCTTGGCCTCGTTTGGGTCCAGTCGCTGCTGGGCGGTCTGGTGGCCGGCAACCGGGCCGGGCGGGTCTATACCGACTGGCCGATGATGAACGGCGACATCCTGGCGCCTGTCGATACCAGTCAGGGCGCGCTCCACGCGGTCCTGCACGACCCGGCCCTGGTGCAGTTCGACCACCGCATCGGCGCCTACATCCTGCTGTTCGCCGCCAGCCTGTTCGCCGTCATGGCCTACCGCGCGCGCATGCCGGACAACGTCCGCCTGGCGGCTACGGCCATCGCCGGCCTGGTCTGGATGCAGGCCCTGATCGGCATCGCGGCCCTGATGAACGCCACGCCAGTCTGGCTGGGCATAGCCCACCAGATCGGCGCCCTCGTGGTGCTGACCGTGGCGACCTATACGGCCTGGCGGGTCAGCCGGTCCGAGGAGCGGCTGTTCAGCTCCGGAATCCGCTCCAGGGGCCTGTGATCGCAAGCGTGATCCCTGGCCACTGGATGTTGACGAAAAGGGTCGATCCGTCCGGCGAGAAGCAGACGCCGGCGACCTCCGCGTTGTCGCGGAAGACGTTGCGGCCAAGCGTGTAGACCTTGCCTTCCGGGGTGATCCCGCGGACGTGGTTGCGGGCCTCTTCGGAGTAGCGGTCTTCGCAGAGGATAAGGTGCCCCCAGGGCGCGACAGTCAGGTTGTCTCCATAGTCCAGCACCTTGTCGTCGGTCGGTTCGAGGAAGAGCTGGAGGCGGCCGGGCGCCGAGGACTCTTCCGGCCGACCCTCGTGTTCACTGGGGACATAGCGCATGACCTGACCCAGGCCCGCCACGCCGCCGGAGGTGCAGGTGAAGTAGAGCTCGCCGCGGCCGAAGTGCACGCCTTCGCCGCGGGAGAAGAAGGCCGCGCCCTTGGCCTGGCCACGGAAGCGCAGATCGTCGAGCGGGTTCTCGACCTCGTCGAGATCGATCCAGGCCGCGTCTTTCCAGTCGCCCTGGCGCCAATTCGTCACGCCCTCCGCATTGCGGCTATCGCCGCCCTCGGGCGCGTCGCGGAAGCCCAGGGCCTGCAAGCGGCCGCCCCGGGCCAGTTGCCCCGGAACCGCTGGCAGGAACCGGTAGAAGAGCCCTTTGTGGTCCGAGGAATCCTCGGTCATGTAGATAATCCCGGTCCGGGGATCGACGCAGGCGGCTTCGTGCTGGAACCGGCCCATCGCCTTGAGCGGGACCGGCTGCACCAGGCCGCGGGAGGTGGAGGGAACTTCGAAGACCCAGCCGTGGTCCTTGCCGACGCCCATCCCGGCGTTCAGCGTCGTCTCCTCGCAGGTCAGCCACGACCCCCAGGGCGTGGTCCCGCCCGCGCAGTTGGTGGTGGTCCCCGCCAGCGCCTGATGCTGGCTGATCAGCTGCTTCGTCCTCGTGTCGTAGTGCAGGATTGTACAGCCGCCCGGCAGGGGTGCGCCTTCGTCGTCGAAGTCATAGACCTTCGCCGGGTCCAGGCGAGGCCCGCGGGCGGCCGCGCCCGGCTCCGGCGTCAGCTTTCGCGCCAGCCCCAGCGGTCCATAATTTCGATGCGTGAGCTTCAGTTCGTGGTTGCGCACCAGGATGACCCGCGACCCGCCGGCCGGGAAGCACCCCATGCCGTCGGCCATGTAGGGGACGTAGAGGCCATCGCTCATGGTCTCGCCGGCCTGGGACACGACGCGGTAGGCGAAGCCCTCGGGCAGGTCGAAGAGACCGTTTCGGTCCACGACCAGAGGTCCATAGCCAAAGACCTCGTTGCGGTAGGTTTCCTCGGCGTCGTCCGTTTCCTGAGCGGCGGCCAGACGGGCATAGCCGGCGAACGCGGCCGTGGCCGCCGCCGTCTGGATGAAGCCACGACGTGAGAAGGACATGCGAAACGACGCTCCCGGATTATGCCTGTCTTAGTCTTGCTTTCGGCCCGGCGCATCACAGATCGATGACGGCGCCGTTTTGAGCGCGGTATTTTAATACCGCTAGATAAATCTCGTGTAATTTCCACGCTCTAACGATATTCCGCCTTTTCCATAGGCGTTGACCCGCACGGGACCCTCCTGTAGTAACCCCGCTTCCGCGAAACGGCCCTGCCTTTTCGCTCATCAGGATTTCGTACCATGCTGACTTCGACCACGGCTTCGACGAAGCCCGCGGACGTCGAGAAGAAGTGGATCGTTGTCGACGCCCAGAACGCCGTTGTCGGCCGCCTGGCTTCGTTCATCGCCATGCGTCTTCGCGGCAAGCACCGCCCCGACTACACCCCGCACGTGGACCTGGGCGACTATGTCGTCGTGATCAACGCCGACAAGGTGAAGTTCACGGGCCGCAAGCTCGAGCAGAAGATCTACTACCGCCACACCGGTCACCCGGGCGGCATCAAGCAGCGCACCGCCGGCCAGATCCTGGACGGCCGCTTCCCCGAGCGCGTGCTCGAGAAGGCGGTTGAGCGCATGCTTCCCAAGGAAAGCCCGCTGGCCCGCGCCCAGATGACCCATCTGCGCATCTTCAACGGCGCCGAGCACACCCACGCCGCTCAGAACCCCGAAGTCATCGACTTCGCCGGCCTGAACGCCAAGAACCAGCGGACCCAATAGTCATGAGCGACGTGCAATCCCCCGAAGCGACCCCCGAAGTGGCCGACGCCGCTCCGGTTGCCGCTCCCGAAGCCGCCGCCGCGACCGGCTTCGACGCCCTCAAGGGCCTCGGCACCGCCCAGTCCGACGCTCCGGTTCACGAGCAGAAGCTGGACAAGCTCGGCCGCGCCTACGCCACCGGCAAGCGCAAGAACGCCATCGCGCGCGTCTGGCTCAAGCCCGGCTCGGGCAAGATCACGATCAACACCCGTGATCAGGAGACCTACTTCGCCCGCCCGGTGCTGCGCATGATGATCGCCCAGCCCCTGAACATCACCGATCGCTCGACCCAGTTCGACGTGGTCGCCACGGTGCAGGGCTCGGGCCTGTCGGGCCAGGCCGGCGCGATCCGTCACGCCATCTCCAAGGCCCTGACCTACTACGAGCCGGCGCTGCGTCCGCCGCTCAAGGCCGCGGGCCTGCTGACCCGTGACTCGCGTATCGTCGAGCGCAAGAAGTACGGCCGGGCCAAGGCCCGCAAGAGCTTCCAGTTCTCGAAGCGCTAAAAGCAAACTTCGGTTACGCTTCCAACGGGCGCTTCGGGAAACCGGAGCGCCCGTTTTCTTTGGGCGGAATTTGGCATGGCCAAGGTCTTCATCGACGGCGAGGCGGGCACGACGGGCTTGCAGATCCGCGAGCGGCTGCTGGGCCGCGACGACATCGACCTGCTGTCGATAGCGCCTGCGCGCCGCAAGGACGCCGATGCCCGCGCCGAGCTGCTGAACGCCGCCGACGCGGTGATCCTGTGCCTGCCCGACGACGCGGCGCGCGAGGCGGTCAGCCTGATCGACAGCGCAACCACCCGCATCATCGACGCCTCGACCGCCCACCGGGTCGCACCCGGCTGGACCTATGGCTTCGCCGAGATGGGGCAGGGCGCCCAGCGCGCGCTGATCGCCGCCGCCCGAAGCGTCTCCAATCCCGGCTGCTACCCGACGGGCTTCATCGCCCTGGTGAAGCCGCTGGTGGACGCCGGGGTCATCCCCGCCGACTGGCCCGTCACCGTCAACGCCGTCAGCGGCTACTCCGGCGGCGGCAAGGCGATGATCGCGGAGTTCGAGGAGGGGGAAGACCCCGAACCCTACCGGATCTACGCCACCGGTCTCGGCCACAAGCACGTCGTGGAGATGCAGACCCAGGCCGGCCTGACCCACCCGCCGCTGTTCACCCCCGCGGTCGGCAACTTCGCCCAGGGCATGATCGTCGAGGTCCCGTTGCAACTGGCCGCCATGTCGGGCGCTCCGACGCTGGCGGACGTGCAGGCGGCCATCGAGGCGGCCTTTGCGGGAGAGCGCTTCGTCACCGTCGCGACGGCGCAGGAGGCTGCGGCCACGAAG
>JANNVY010000231.1:0-2386 GCA_031408375.1 Pseudomonadota bacterium
CCTACACGGCGTCCAACGCCAACGCCGCCTGGACCACGCCCCAGCCGGCATCGCTCTATGGCCGGGTGCTGGCGCGGGTCTGCGCCGCTACCCGCGCCGCGCCGGTGCAGTAACCTAGGACGCCATGCCGCCCGGTGCGGCGCTGCCCAGGGCGGCATGGCGTCCTAGGTTACTGTACCGGCGCGCGCCGGCTGGCGGCGCAGACGCGTGCCAGCACGCGGCCGTAGAGCGATGCCGGCTCCGGCGTGGTCCAGGCGGCGTTGGCGTTGGACGCCGTATAGGACTGGCCGCTCAGGTTGTTCTTTTCATAGATGTCCATGGCGATGACCCGCTGGCGCTTGCCCGGGCAGTCGAAGACGCGGGTCTGCAGGTTCGAGCGCGTGGTCTTGCCGCTAATCTGGATCGAGACGTAGTACTCGTGGCGCACATTGGCCTGCAGGAAGCCGTCGGGCCGCTGGACCACGCCCTCGGGACTGCCCAGCGCCACCGCCTGGCGGTCGGCGGCGAGCACCGCCCAGCCCTCGACCTTGATGTGATCATGCAGCCACTTGGAGACCGCGGCATTGTCGAGCCCGGCAGGCAGGGGCAGGTCACCCGGCGTGGTCGGCGGCGGCCAGGGCGGCGGCGCGGGCGGCGTCGTCTGGGCCAGGGGCGCGCCGACGGCGCCTGCGGCGAGCAGGGATGCGCAAACGAGGACGATGGTTCCAGGCTTCATAAGGGCATCCGCGGGCAGCCAACCTTCGCGCGGGCGGGGGCAACGGGCAAGCGGGGACGTGCCTGGCGCATACCGAAGCCCGGAGGATGCGATCCTTCCCTCTGAAGAGGGACGGATCGCGACTGGCGCCGCCCCTGAGCTCCCTGAAACGGTCGTGCGCGGCGAAATGCGCCAAGCCGGGTTAGGCTGCGCAAGCGGGAGGGACTCAGATGACCAGTGTGGAGACGTCTGTCGGGCGCAGGCCCGTCTATCTGGTGGTCGCCGCGATGAGCCTGGGCGCCGCCCTGATCGGGTTCGCACCCACCTTCTTCCTGCCGATGGCCCGGCAGTCATTCCACGCACCGCCCATCGTCTTCATTCACGGCGCCCTGGCCTTCGCCTGGGTCGTGCTGTTCTTCGCCCAGCCGGCCCTGATCCGTGCGGGGAACTACGGGCTGCACATCCGGCTGGGCGTGCTGGGCCTGGTCCTGGCGCTGGCCCTGGCGGGGACGGGCGTCGCGGTCGGGAGCTGGTCGGTGACGCGCGACCTGGCCGGCGAGATGGGCGAGGCCGCAGTTTCCAACATCATCGGGATATTCACCACCTTCGCCATGTTCCTGGCCCTGGTCGGGGCGGGCGTGGCCAACCGCAAGACGCCCGAGGTCCACAAGCGCTTCATGCTGCTGGCGACGGTGCTGGTGACCTGGCCGGCGTGGTTTCGCTTCCGGCACTTCTTCCCCGCCGCCCCGCACCCGGAGATCCTGTTCGCCTTCGTGCCGGTCGCGGTGCTGATCGCGGCGGTGATGGCCGCGGACTGGCGCAAGCTCGGGCGGGTGCATCCGGTCTATGCGGTGTGGGGAACGGCGATCATCGCCGAGCAGGTGGTGGAGATATGGCTCTACGACTCGCCGGGGTGGCGGGCGGTGGGGCGCCTTCTGTATGGCTGGGTTAGTTGACGCCAGGGAATAGGCGTCGTGTCCCCCGATTCCGGATTCCGCGAGTCAAGTCCTGCGACTGCGGACCCTGATTCCGAGGTACACGAGGACGGCCAATGCGATCGCCGCACCTCCAATGAGCCAAGGCCGAGATCTGCCTCTCTGCGCATCGTCCCGAACCGCCCGGCGAACCTCGCGGAGCCATGGATCCTCATGACTAACCCTAACGAACGAGGGTCCGCCGACCTCAAGACGGTCGCCTCCATATTCGATGGGGACGTCAGTCCTCAGGAGATGGCCGCGTGCGTCTCGGAACACCAAGTAGGTGCCGTCGCGGAGAATGAAGAGAGGCGTGTCGCAATGGTTGTCCCAAGTCCAGTCTGCAAAATCCAACGGCCTTAGAGCGGCAGCCAATGACGCGGGGAAAGGTGGCTCTACCCGGCCGCCGTAGTTTGGGTCAGCAGCGTCGTAGGCGCTGATGTTGAAGGGCGTTTTGTCTGGCCCCTTCAGATGGTCGATGACACGGAAGTGGAACCGATGAGCGCCGCCTGCAAATTCATTGCGATCTTCGCGGAAGGTTTTGAGGATGTCGGGGCGCAATGAAGGCCTGACCGCGCCTAAACGGCGTTCGAGTTCCTCAAGGGCGAAATCATAGTCTTGATCGACGGTGGCCACCACGACGACATCGACGTAGGTGGCGTTCGACACGTGGACACGAGCAACCTCCGCTGGGTCCAGCCGAACGGATTCGGGCCAT
>JANNVY010000232.1:0-20119 GCA_031408375.1 Pseudomonadota bacterium
CGCCTTCACCCGCGAGCACCTGCTGGCCGAGCACCGCCTGGACCCCGAGAAGGTCGTCACCATCAATCGCGGGGTCGATCTGGACCGCTTCGATGTCGGCAAGGTCACGCCAGCCCGCGTCGACGCGCTGCGCAAGTCCTGGGGCGTGGCCAAGAACGACAGCCGGGTGAAGATCCTGTTGGCCGGGCGCCTGACGCGCATCAAGGGTCAGCTGCCGCTGGTGTACGCCGCGGCACGCCTGGCGGCTGAGGGCCGACGCGATTTTCTGATCCTGCTGGTCGGCGACGACCAGGGGCGTTCGGCCTACCGGGCCCAGGTCGAGGCTGCGGTGCGCGTAGCGAAGCTGGACGACGCGGTGAAGGTGCTGGGTCACTGCACCGACATGCCCGCAGCCTATCTGGTGGCCGATGTCGTCGCGGTTCCCTCGGTTGTGCCAGAAAGCTTTGGACGCACGGCGGTAGAGCCCCAGGCCATGGGCCGGCCGGTGATCGCGTCGGACCTCGGCGGCATGACTGAGACCGTGGTCCTCGGCCAGACCGGCTGGCGGGCCAAGGCGGGGGATGTGGACGCGTGGGCCAGGACGCTGACGGCGGCGCTGGACGCCGGACCCAGGCGCCGCGCGGCGATGGGCAAGGCGGGACAGGCGCGGGTTCGAAGCCTCTATTCGGCCCGGGCCATGACGGACGCGACGCTCCTCGCCTACGCCCGCGCCGTTGGCCAATGAGCCGCACTCCTTTGGAAACCTTGGTTCTGATCGCTTGCTAAGGGTCCGGCCCAAGGTCATATAGATAGGCGGACGCGGCGCACGGGACCGTCCCCGTTCGCGCGCCCACACCAATAACTGTCACGGAGAAGACGCCTATTCGCCGCCCCAACAATTCGCCGCCCGTCAAGGACGGGCCGCGTATGAACCAGGATATCCGCTCCCCCAAGGTTCTGCTCATTGATCAGAACGGCGAGAAGCAGGGAATCATGCCGACCTCCGCCGCCATCGAGGCCGCCGAGGAAGCCGGTCTGGACCTGGTTGAGATCGTCCCCACGGCCGATCCCCCCGTTTGCAAGATTCTCGACTACGGCAAATTCCGCTTCCAGGAGCAGAAGAAGAAGGCCGAGGCGCGCAAGCGCCAGAAGGTCGTCGAGATCAAGGAAATCAAGCTCCGGCCCAACATCGACATTCACGATTACGAGGTGAAGGCGAAAGCCATGCACCGGTTCTTCGAGGAGGGCGACAAGGTCAAGGTGACGCTGCGCTTCCGCGGCCGCGAGATGGCGCACCCCGAACTTGGCATGAAGCTGTTGCTGCGCGTGAAGGCCGACTTCGAGCCGGTCGCCAAGGTCGAGTACGAGCCAAAGATGGAAGGCCGCCAGATGATCATGATCCTGGCTCCGAAGTAGGCTCCGGCTCCTTCATCGAATGGAAAAGCCCCGGTGCGAACCGGGGCTTTTTTCTTGGATATGTCGCCCGTTGGGTCAGCCCAGTTTGTAACCGCACAGCTTGTTGCCGTCCGGATCGCGGAAATAGGCGAAATAGGCCTTGGGCATCCGCTCGCCCGGATCGCCCTCATTTACCGCGCCCAGTTCAATGGCCTTGGCGTGGAAGGCGGCGACCTCCTCAGGCGTCTCGAAGCTGAAGCCGCCCATGGTGCCGTTGCCGATACAGGCGGCGTTGCCGTCGTGCGGGCCCAGCACCCCGAACAGGCCCATGTCTCTGCCACTGTAGAGCCGGCCGCCGGACGGATGCTCGAACACGCCGCGCATGCCGATGGAGCCCAGGAGCTCGTCATAGAAGGCGCGCGCCTTTGGTAGGTCGTTCGACCCCACGGTGAAGTAGCTGACTTTCGCCAAGGCGGTTCCCTCCGTCCGTTTTTATTGACTACTTGCTTTACCACCGTCGCATCGGAGCGCAAGCCCGCGGCCGCCCACCTCTGAGATCCAATACCCTCATTGACATATCTCCGAGATATATCTCTACTAGATATATGCGCGAAAAAGCTACAACCTTCGTCCTGCTCGGGGTCCTCGCCGCCGGCGGTCCCATGACCGGCTACGACCTGCGAACCTGGATCAGCGGCGCCATCGGCCACTTCTGGCGTGAGAGCTTCGGGCAAATATATCCTGAACTGAAGCGCATGACCGGCGAAGGCCTCGTCACTGCGGCGCCGGGCACGGAGGGGCGCAAGCCTTACCGCATCACGCCGGCGGGCCGCACGGCCCTGGCCGCCTGGCTGGAGCGGCATCCTCAGCCCGAGACAGTGCGCAGCGAACTCTTGCTCAAGCTGTACTTCGGGAGATTCCTCGGCACCGAGACGGCGCGGGACCTGCTGACCGGCGCGCGCGACAGGGCCAGCAGCCGGGTGGCCGACCTGGAGGCCGCCGCCACCGGTCTGCGCCGCGGCGAGACGAAAGGCGAGGAACTGCTCTTCTCCCTGCTGGTCACCGACCGTGGCCTCGCCGCAGCCCGCGCCGAGCGCGACTGGGCCGCCCGGGCGCTAAAGGCCGTGGCCGCGCTCGAGGACGGTGGCCCCGATGCGGCGCTGGCGACCTTGCGGTAGCAGTCCGGACACGCCTGGCTGAGAAATCGCGCCGTCGGCCGCTCGGGCCTCGCGCCCGCGTGGCAGCGAGGCTATTCAACCGGCGATGTCTTCTCCCGCAGACCTTCGCGCGCCCAATCCCAAGGTCGGGGCGCCCGCGCTCGCCGTGCTGTTCGCCACGGTGTTCATCAACCTGGTCGGGTTCGGCCTGGTGGTGCCGTTGCTGCCGTTCTTCGCCCAGAGCCTGAACGCCGAGGCCTGGGAGGTAACTCTGATGTTCTCGGCCTACTCGCTGGGGCAGTTTTTCGCCGAACCCTTTTGGGGGAGGCTATCCGACCGCATCGGGCGCAAGCCGGTGCTGCTGATCACGCTCGTCGCCAACGCCCTGGGCTACCTGATGCTGGCCTTCGCGCCGACGATCTGGATCGCAATCGCCATCCGCCTGTTCACCGGCCTGGGCGCCGGCAACATCTCGACCATCCAGGGCTATGTCGCCGACGTCACCCCGCCGGCCGAGCGGGCCGGGCGCATGGGGATGATCGGCGCGGCCTTCGGCCTGGGCTTCATTGTCGGGCCGGGGCTGGGTGGCCTTCTGGTGCGCGAGGACATGGGCGACCTCGGCTATCATCTGCCGATCTTCGTCGCCTCGGCGCTTGCAGCGCTCGCCGCGCTCGGCGTGGTCATCTTTCTGCGCGAGAGCCGCGTCCGGGTTGAGCCGACAGCAGCCAGCCCGCCCTTCCTGAGCGGTATCAGCGACGCGGTGAACAACCCGGTGGTCTCGCGCGTCCTCCTGGTCACCCTCATCTACATGGCCGGGTTCTCGGGTATGGAATCCGCGTTCGGGCTGTGGACCGGCGACCGCTACGGATGGGGCGCTCGCGAAGTCGGCCTGAGTTTCATGGTCATAGGCATAGTCTCGGCCCTGAATCAGGGCGTATTCTCTGGCAGGCTGGCCAGGCGTTTCGGTGAGGTGCCGGTGCTGGCGACCGGCATGCTGCTGTTCGGCGCCTCCCTGATCATTCAGGTGCTCGTTCCCCAGCACTGGTCGCCGGCCTTTGACATCAGCCTGCCCATGCTGGGCGTCTGGACCATCAGCCATGGCTGGCTGGTGCCGGTGATCATGGCCTTTGGCGCCTTCGGCATGTCGATGGCCATGCCCAACATAACAGCCATGATCTCGCGCTCTGTCAGTCCCGACCGACAGGGCGCCATGCTGGGGCTGAACATGGCGTCAAGCTCAGCGGCGCGGATCTTCGGCCCGATGGCCGCGGGCGCGCTCTATTCGGGCTTCGGCCACGACTGGCCGTTCGTGATCGGCGGCCTGCTGACCATTCCGGCCGCCGTCATGGCGATCAATGCCGGCCGGGCCTACCGGGCCGTTGAGGCGTCCCAGACCCAACAAGGCGCCGTCAAGGCGCCGGTCTGACCGCCGACAGCCACGCTTCCCAGCGTCAAACATGTAGCCAACCGATTGCATGGACTTGACCATCAGGGCATTTTCCCGATCCAGATTTGTACGGCGACGAAGCCGATAGGGGATTTCATGTTCAGGAAACTGCTCGCCGCGGCCGGAGCCGTGCTCGCGATCACTATGGTGGGCTCCGTGGCCACCTCGGCGCCGGCGACGCCGCCGCCGCCGCCGGCGATCGAGGCCTTTGGCCAGCTCCCCGGCCTTGATCAGGTGACGATCTCGCCGGATGGTTCGCGCCTCGCCTTCATCGGCCAGGTCGGCGACAAGCGCCGCCTGGGAGTCAAGGGACTCAACGGTCAGGACCTGGCCAACGTCGAGCTCGGCGATGTGAAAGTCCGATCCATCAGCTGGCTGGACAACAATCACGTGGTCATTGTGCGCTCGACGACGACCGACAGGTTCTCTGGCTTCGGCGACCTGACCGAGGCCTTCAACGGCCAGATCTACAACGTCGAGAAGCGGACCTTCGCCAATGTGCTCGACACCGTGCGCGGTGTTGGCTCCAGCCGCACCGGCGACGACCAGGTCCTGAATCTTTTTGGCGGCTACTACACCCGGGTGATCGACGGCCAGCGGGTCATGCTGGTGACCGCCGCGAAGACCGGCGACAACATGCTGTTCCGCATTGATCCCGACACCGGCCGTGGCACCCCGTTCAATCGCGACTATCGAGGCGGCCTGCTGGACGCCGACGGCAAGGTCTACGCGGAAGCCGGCGGCGATTTCGAGATCGGACGCTGGCGTGTTGACGCCGTGGAAGGCGCCAATCGCCGGGCCGTGTTCTCTTGGGACGGTGGACGCGGCGTCGTGTCCTGGCCCAGCCTGTTGGGTCCTGGCCGCCAGCCCAATACCGTGATCATCTCGGTGCCGGAGGGTGTCGACAAGGACGAGGTCCTCTACGAGCTTTCACTGGCCGATGGGTCGAAGAAGAAGCTGACCTTCCCCGGCGGCGGCGACTACCAACCGATCTACGACGACACCACAGGCGGCCTGCTCGGCTTCGGCGCCGAAGAAGGCGACGGTTTTGACCGCATCTACACCAATGAGGCTGCCGCCCGCGCCTGGGCCACGCTGAAGGTCAGCTTCCCGACCGGCTTCGTGCTCATGCAGGACCGCACTGAGGACTATTCCAAGATCGTGGTGCGCACCGAGAGCAACACCGATTCCGGCACCTTCCTGCTGGTCGACATCGCGGCGGGCAAGGCGATCAAGATCGGATCGGCCTATCCGGGCGTGCCGTCCGCGGCGGTCAACGAGCGGCGCTGGATCACCTACAAGGCGTCCGACGGGATGGATATTCCCGCCTATCTGACCCTGCCCCGCGGCCGCGATCCCCGGAATCTTCCGCTGATCGTCCTGCCGCACGGCGGTCCCGCCTCGCGCGACGCGCCGGGCTTCGACTGGTGGTCCCAGGCGCTGGCGTCGCGCGGCTACGTGGTGCTGCAACCCCAATTCCGCGGCTCGCGCGGTTTCGGCGAGGCCCACATGGCGGCCGGCTACGGCCAGTGGGGCAAGAAGATGCAAACCGACCTGTCCGACGGCGTCCGCTATCTGGCCGCCCAGGGCATTGTTGATCCGAAGCGCGTCTGCATCACCGGCTGGAGCTACGGCGGTTACGCCGCCGCCACGGCTGTGGCGCTGGATCCGGGCGTCTACCGCTGCTCGGCCGCCGGCGCCGGCGTCTACGACATGCGCGCCATGATCTTCTGGGCCAACGGCGAGTCTAACTCCGCCGACACCCCGGTCGGCCGCTACTGGAAGCAGAACATGGGCGCCAGCCGCATCGGCGACACCGGTCTGGACGAGGTCTCCGCGGCCCGTCACGTCGACCGCATCACTGTCCCCCTGCTGCTCATGCACGGCGTCAACGACACCGTGGTGCCGATGAAGCAGACCGACCTGATGGAGGCGGCCATGCGCCGCGCCGGCAAGCCGGTCACGGTGGTGCGACTGGAGGGCGAAGACCACTGGCTCTCCACCGGCGCCACCCGCACGCGCATGCTGAAGGAGTCGATCGCATTCCTTGAAGCCAACAACCCGCCCTACTAAAGCGGGGCTAGCCTTGCCCGGGGGGCGGTTTTCCCGTAAGGAAGCCGCCCTTCGGAGCCGCCGGGCCACATGGCATGCCTTGGCGGCTTTCAATCGATCTAAGAGGACGGGCGTCAAAGCCCGCATGGAAATGCCGAAACTGAAGACGAAGTCTGGCGCCAAAAAGCGCTTCAAGATCACCGCGACCGGCAAAGTCAAAGCCGGTGTGGCGGGCAAGCGGCACCGCCTGCTCAACCACAACAGCAAGTACATCCGCACCAACCGCGGAACCAAGGTGATGTCCGATCCTGATGCGAAAATCATCAAGGGTTGGATGCCTTACGGCTGATCGCACGGAAATTTTGAGGAGCACGAATTAAATGGCACGCGTCAAACGGGGCGTTACGTCCCACGCCCGACACAAGAAAGTTCTCGAGCAGGCCAAGGGTTTCTACGGCCGCCGCAAGAACACCATCCGCACGGCCAAGGCCGCCGTCGACAAGGCCGGCCAGTACGCCTACCGCGACCGCCGGACCAAGAAGCGCTCGTTCCGCGCCCTGTGGATCCAGCGCATCAATGCGGCCGCCCGGATGGAAGGCTTCACCTACTCGCAGTTCATCCACGGCCTCGGCCTGGCCGGCATCGAGCTGGACCGCAAGGTCCTCGCCGACATGGCCGGTAACGACGAGACCGGCTTCAAGGCCGTCGCCGCCGCGGTTCGTACAGCCGTCGAAAAGGCCGCCAAGGCCGCCTAATCACCAGGTCCTCGCTTCCGTGCGAAGACAAGAAAACGCCTCCGGGAAACCGGGGGCGTTTTTCGTTTCAGCCGACAGCCACCGCGCCGGCCGCGCCCGCCTTCTCGTCGCGCACCACGTAACGGCAGGGCATGCAGACCATCAGCAGCCAGGCCGAGGCGATGACGGCGCCCGAGATCGGGGTCATCCAGTCCACCGGCCAGGGCAGGCGCGCGCTGAACTCCGGCGCCAGCAAGGTGCGGTCCAGGACCGGCATGACGAAAACCGCCCCCAGCATGGCCAAGGGCGGCAAGCCGGCGTCACGGCAGCGCTTCACCATCGGTGCGGCGGCGGCCCACAGAAGGGGCGCCGAGACAGCCATGAGATAGAGGAATCCGACCGCGTCGAAGCCTGGATCGCCCTGCTCCAGCCCCATCGAACCGGCGGCGACCACGAACAGGACAAACAGCAGCGGGGCGGCGAAGAGGGCGGCGGCGAACAGGCCGAACTGCGCCTGCACGAACTTGCGCCGGGTCATGCAGCCCGTGAGGCTGAACCAGGTCCGGCGGAGTCTCATGGCGGCCGCGCTCCCATCGACAGGAGCGCATTGTGAACGCCCAAGCTTACCCAACCGCTCACAGCCAAGGTTAGCCACACCCTAACGGCGCCGCTTGCCACGCCCTTGGCCTGAAGGCCTTCCCCCGTTAGGAAGGCCCCCCATGACCGACCTCGCCAGACTTGAAGCCGACCTGATCTCCGCCATCGCCGCCGCCGACACCGTCGAGGCGCTGGAAACCGTGCGCGTGTCCGCCCTGGGCAAGCAGGGCAGCATCTCGGGCCTGCTTAAGGGCATGGGGGCGATGAGCCCCGAGGAGCGCCAGGTCCAGGGCCCGCAGATCAACGGCCTGCGCGACCGGGTTCAGTCGGCCTTGGCGTCGGCGAAAACCGCGCTGGAAGACGCGGCGCTGAACGCGCGGCTGGCGTCCGAGCGAGTCGACCTGACCCTGCCCGCCCCGCCGCGGCGCAAGGGCGGCGTCCATCCGACCATGCAGGTGATGGACGAGCTGATCGAGATCTTCGCCCAGATGGGTTTCGCGGTGGCCGAGGGCCCCGACATCGAGGACGACTGGCACAACTTCACGGCGCTCAACTTCCCTCCCAAGCACCCGGCGCGGGAGATGCACGACACCTTCTTCTTCAAGCCCGGCGCCGACGGCGAGCGCAAGCTCCTGCGCACCCACACCAGCCCCGTCCAGGTGCGCACGATGGTGAGCCAGAAGCCGCCCATTCGTATCATCGCGCCCGGCCGCGTGTTCCGTAAGGACTCAGACCAGACCCACACGCCGATGTTCCACCAGATCGAAGGCCTGGTGATCGACAAGGGCATCCACATGGGTCACCTGAAGTGGACGCTGGAGCAGTACATCGCCCGCTTCTTCGAGACCGAGGCGGTGACCACCCGGTTCCGCCCCCACCACTTCCCCTTCACCGAGCCGTCCGCCGAGCTGGACGTGCGCTGCGACCGCTCGGGCGGCGAGGTGCGCGTTGGCCAGGGCGACGACTGGCTTGAGGTGCTGGGCTGCGGGATGGTCCACCCCAATGTGCTGCGCCAGTGCGGCATCGATCCGGACGAGTACCAGGGCTTCGCCTTCGGCATGGGCGTCGACCGCCTGGCCATGCTCAAGTACGGCCCGCCGGACCTGCGCGACATGTTCGCCGGGGATACCCGCTGGCTGGATCACTACAGCTTCGGCGCCTTCCAGGCCCCCAATGCGTCGAGCGGGCTCTCCTGAGATGGCCCGCTCGCCGATCATGACCGCGCTGCTGGGCGTACCGGCGCACCCGGCTGACCGCGCCGCCTATGACGAGGCCTTGCTGGGCGAGCGCGGCGGCCACGGCGGCGTGTGCGCGCACTGCCAGTCGGCGCTGGACCGGATCGCCGAGCGGGCCGTGGGCCTGATGACGGCGGACTCCATCTTCGCGGCCTTCGCGCTCTACCTGTCGGAGAAGCCGGGGCTGGGCCTGATCGGATCGCTCGCGGTGATCCAGCTGGTGTTGGCAGTCGGCCTGCTCTGCACCTGCCTGTGGCTGTTCGGTCCCCGCGCGACGCCCGAACGGTCCGAACCCCAGGCCATCGCCGCCTACGGGCTCAAGCTGGTCCGCGCCCGCACCATCCGCTTCACCATCTCGCTGTGGCTCTCGGGCTCGGCCTACCTCTTCATCTTCACCCAAGTTGTCCTCAGCCTGATCTGGTCCCCGTCATGAAGTTCACCCTGTCCTGGCTGAAGGACCACCTGGAAACCTCCGCCTCCATCGCCGAGGTGGCCGACGCCATGACCATGGCGGGCCTCGAGGTCGAGGAGGTCATCGACGCCGGCGCCAAGCTCGCGCCCTTCACGGTCGCGAAGATCGTCGAGGCGGTCCAGCACCCCAACGCCGACAAGTTGCGCGTCTGCCAGGTCGACACCATCGATGGCCGCAAGGAGATCGTCTGCGGCGCGCCCAACGCGCGGCCCGGCCTGACCACCATCTACGCCCCCATCGGCGCGACCATCCCGGCCAACGGCATGGTGCTGGTCGAAAAGCCCGTGCGCGGCGTGGTCTCCAACGGCATGCTCTGCTCGGGCGCCGAGCTGGAGCTGGATACGGACGCCGACGGCATCCTGGAGCTGTCGGACGATCTCGCCGTAGGCACGCCCGCGTCGGACGTCTTCTCCGCCGAGCCGGTGATCGACTTCGAGGTCACCCCCAACCGCCCCGACTGGCTGGGCGTCAACGGCATCGCCCGCGACCTGGCCGCCGCCGGGATCGGCAAGCGCATCGACCGCGAGCCCAAGGCGATCAAGGGCAGCTTCCCCTGTCCGATCACCATCAAGGTGGACGGCGACGCCTGCCCGACCTTCTCGGGACGGCTGATCCGGGGCGTGAAGAACGGCCCCTCGCCCAAGTGGTTGCAGGCGCGGCTGAAGGCCATCGGCATCAATCCCAAGTCGGCGCTGGTCGACATCACCAACTACGTCTCCTACGACCGCGCCCGGCCGCTGCACGTCTATGACGCCGCCCTGCTGGACGGGACCGTGATCGAGGCCCGGCTCGGCCGCGAAGGCGAGAACCTGATCGGACTGGACGGCGAGACCCACAAGCTGACGACGGAGATGTCGGTCATTTCCGACGCCAACGGCGCGCGGCCCGTGGGTATCGGCGGCGTCATGGGCGGCGCCTCTACCGGCGTGTCGGACGCGACCGTCGATGTCTTCGTCGAGAGCGCCTGGTTCGACCCGATCCGCACCGCCCAGACCAGCCGCACGACCGGCATCAATTCCGACGCCGCCTACCGGTTCGCGCGCGGCGTTGACCCTGAGTCCGTGGTCCCCGGCCTGGAGCTGGCCACGGCTCTGATCCTGGAGTTCTGCGGCGGCGAGGCCTCGGACGTGGTGGTCGCCGGCGAGGCTCCCGCACGGCTGGAACCCTTCGACTTCGACCCGGCCTATGTGAAGCAGCTCTCGGGCCTGGACGTGCCGCGCAAGCGCACGCTTGAGATCCTGACCGCGCTTGGGTTCGACGTCATCGCCGACGACGCCGGCGCGGTGAACGTGCAGGCCCCGTCCTGGCGCCGCGACGTGGACGGCAAGGCCGATCTGGTCGAGGAAGTCGCCCGCATCGAAGGCTTCGGCGCCCTGCCGTCGACGCCCCTGCCCGACGCCGTCATCTCCGCGCGCGGGGTGCTGACGCCGCTCCAGACCCGCGCCCGTATCGCCCGCCGGGCCATGGCCGCGGCCGGCTGGCAGGAGGCCATCACCTGGTCCTTCACCAAGCGCGAGACAGCCCAGCTGTTCGGCGGCGGCTCCGAGACCTTGGTGGTCGACAACCCAATTGCAGCGGATCTCGACTGCATGCGACCGACCGCCCTCCCCGGCCTGATCGAGGCGGTTCAGCGCAACGCCGACCGGGGCTTCCCGGGCGTGATGCTGTACGAGGTCGGGCCCTTCTACCTGGGCGACGGCCCTGGGGATCAGCGTCAGGCGGTCACCGGCGTGATGACACCCTCGAAGACCCGCCGCTGGGACGGAAAGGGCGATGATCCGCTGTTCGCGCTGAAGGCCGACGTCATGGCGCTGCTGGAACAGCTGGGGGCCCCCATGGGCTCGGTGCAGCTGGTGCAGGGCCGGGCGCGGGACATCTGGCACCCCGGCCGCTCGGCCTCGGTCCAGCTGGGTCCCAAGACGACGCTGGTGGAATTCGGCGAGGTGCACCCGCTTGTGCTGAAGGCGCTGGATGCCGACGGGCCGGTCTATGGCTTCGAGGTGGTGCTGGACGCCATCCCCGCGCCAAAGGCCAAGCCGACCAAGACCAAGCCGGCGCTGAGCCTGTCGGCGCTGATGCCGCTGAGTCGCGACTTTGCCTTCCTGGTGGATGAAGAGAAGGCGGCGGGCGACATCGTTCGCGCCGCGCTCTCGGCCGACAAAGCCCTGATCGCCGACGCCCGCGTCTTCGACGTCTATCGCGGCCAGGGCGTGCCCGAGGGCTCCAAGTCGGTCGCCTTCGAGGTCACCATCCAGCCCCGCGACGCCACCCTGACCGACGCCGAGATCGAGGTCCTGTCGGGCAAGATCGTCGCTGCGGTCGAGAAGGCGGTCGGCGGCAAGCTGCGGAGCTGAGGTGGACTGGTTCAAGGCCCAGCCCCTGAGCTTCCGGGCCGGCGTGATCACCCTCACCGTCGTGTCCGCCTGGTTCGCCCTGTTCGGCGCGCCGGCGCTCTGGGCCATGGCCGTGCCGGGCACGCCGATCCCGCTGGGGATGCGGATGATGGGCGTGGCTTTCGTGCTGATGACCTCGCCGGCGCTCTACCTCGCCCTGTTCGTGCAGGCGCGGGCGGGCGGCGGGGGCTTGCAGATCACCGGGGCGGCGCTCAGCGTGGTTTGGCTGCTGTTCAGCGCCCTGACCTACTTTCTGAGCTCGTTCGACCCTGCCAACGCCTGGAACCCGACCTTCGGCGTCCCGGCGCTCGCGGGCGCCGCCCTGCTGCTGGCGGTCTGGCGCGCGCGACCCTGACTTTGGCCTGACAGCAGAACGGCGGCGGATTGCTCCGCCGCCGTCCGGTCTCACCTTCGAGGGCTCTAATCCTAGAAGGGCAGGTACTTCTTGGTCCGCGAGTAGGCGAGGTAGCCGACATTGGCGCCCAGGCGCAGGCCGACGCCCGCGCGGATTGGGGCCAGGGCGATGTCGTCCGCCTTCTGGTAGTTCACGCCCAGGCCGCCGACGAGGTAGGCCGAGCCGTCCACGCCAGGATAGCGGCGATAGATCATGTCGGGGTGGGTGAGGCCGTAGCACAGGGTGAAGACGCGGCTGGCGTTACCGCCCCAGTCCCAGCCGATGCTCGGACCGCGCCAATAGACGGTCGAGGGCTGGTGGCCACGCATGTAGAGCAGGCCCTTGCCGTAGCGCAGTCCGGCCACGATAGCGCCCGAACCCTCTTCGCCCGCGATATAGGCGGTGGGGTTGTCGCCGTAGTCACGGGCGATGCGCTCGATAGCGCCGGCCACGGCTTCAGCGGTGACGCCCAGAGCGTCGGAGCCGGCGCGGAGGACTTCCTCCCGGTCGTAGGTGTTCTCCTGGGGCGTGGCGTATTCGGGATTGGGCTGGGCCCACAGGGACGAGGGCGCGGCGGCAGCGCCGACGGCTGCGGCTGCGCCGGTGAGAATGACTTTGCGACGGTCCATTTGCCGGTGCTCCTTTAATGAATGAGGCCCAAGAGGAAGCTGGGCCGGGACTGGGGCCTCGATAAGGCAGGCCCTTCCGCTGAATCGGTAACCGCGTTCGATGATAAGCGCTACTGTCGAGCTTGGTTCCGCCTCCCGAGCCTTTTCGGCGCCCCGGACGACGACGGGGACCGCCCAAGCCTTGGCGGAACAGGGGCCGCGTGCTAGTCGCGCAGCCCACATGACCACCCCTCTCGACCGCATCCGCAACTTCTCGATCGTGGCGCACATCGACCACGGCAAGAGCACCCTGTCCGACCGGCTGATCCAGTCGACCGGCGGCCTCACCGCACGTGAGATGACCGCCCAGGTCCTGGACAACATGGACATCGAAAAGGAACGCGGAATCACTATCAAGGCCCAGACCGTGCGCCTGAACTACCGGGCCAAGGACGGGCTGGACTACGTCCTGAACCTGATGGATACGCCGGGCCACGTGGACTTCGCCTATGAGGTTTCCCGCTCGCTCGCCGCCTGCGAGGGCTCGATCCTGGTGGTCGATGCTTCGCAAGGGGTCGAGGCCCAGACCCTGGCCAACGTCTACCAGGCGATCGACAACAACCACGAGATCGTCCCGGTCCTCAACAAGATCGACCTGCCGGCCGCCGAGCCCGAGCGGATCCGCCAGCAGATCGAGGACGTCATCGGGCTGGACGCGTCTGACGCGGTCCTCTGTTCCGCCAAGTCGGGCATCGGCATCCCCGACGTGCTGGAGGCCATCGTCACCCGCCTGCCGCCGCCGAAGGGCGATGCGCACGCGCCTCTGAAGGCGTTGCTGGTTGACGCCTGGTACGACGCCTACCTGGGCGTCGTGGTGCTGGTGCGGGTCTTTGACGGCTTCCTGAAGCCCGGTCAAACCATCCGGATGATGCAGACCGGCGCGGTCTACAAGGTCGACAAGGTGGGCGTCTTCCACCCCAAGGCCACCGATGTCGCGGCGCTTGGCCCGGGCGAGATCGGCTTCTTCACCGGCTCGATCAAGGAAGTCGCCCACGCCGCCGTCGGCGAGACCGTGACCGACGACAAGAAGCCCGCCACCACCGCCCTGGCCGGGTTCAAGGAAGTCCAGCCGGTCGTCTTCTGCGGCCTGTTCCCGGTGGACGCGGCCGACTTCGACGACCTGCGCGCCGCCATCGGCCGCCTGCGCCTGAACGACGGCAGCTTCTCCTACGAGATGGAATCCAGCGCCGCGCTGGGCTTCGGCTTCCGCTGCGGGTTCCTCGGCCTGCTGCACCTGGAGATCATCCAGGAGCGCCTCTCCCGCGAGTTCGACCTCGACCTGATCGCGACCGCGCCGTCGGTCGTCTACAAGCTGCAGCTGCGCGACGGCTCGACGATGGACCTGCACAACCCCGTCGACATGCCCGACGTCATGGCTATCGAGACCATCGCCGAGCCCTGGATCAAGGCCACCATCCTGACACCCGACGAATACCTCGGCTCGGTGATCAAGCTGTGCCAGGACCGCCGCGGCGAGCAGAAGGAACTGTCCTACGTCGGCTCCCGCGCCCTGGTTGTCTACGAGCTGCCGCTGAACGAGGTGGTCTTCGACTTCTACGACCGCCTGAAGAGCGTCTCGAAGGGCTACGCCAGCTTCGACTACGAGATCATCGGCCACCGGGTCGGGGACCTGGTGAAGATGTCGATCCTGGTCAATTCCGAGCCGGTCGACGCCCTGGGCATGCTGGTCCACCGCAACCGCGCCGAGACGCGCGGTCGGGGCATGGTCGAGAAGATGAAGGAACTGATCCACCCCCACCTGTTCCAGATCCCGATCCAGGCGGCGATCGGCGGCAAGATCATCGCCCGTGAAACCGTCCGTGCGCTGCGCAAGGACGTGACGGCCAAGTGCTACGGCGGCGACGCCTCGCGCAAGCGCAAGCTGCTCGACAAGCAGAAGGCCGGCAAGAAGCGCATGCGCCAGTTCGGCAAGGTCGAAATCCCCCAGGAAGCCTTCATCGCTGCGTTGAAGATGGACGACGATTGAGGCGTTAACAGGCAGGTCCCGCCGGGGGAAAGTTAACCCTCGAATTCAACCCTGTTAAGCTTTCGGTAACCAACGCCACGCGGCTGCGTTACAACTGCAGTCATGACCACGACCCGCAGCGCCGTTCATACCTTTGCCGCCGTTTTCACCGCTACCGCGGTCATCACCGGCTGCAAGCCCGCAGAAAGTCCCGCCCCTCCACCCCCGGCGCCGCCTGCCGCCCCGACCGAGGGCTGGACCGCCGTGGTTTCGGGCGTCGGCTACGCCCTGGTGCACAACAAGTCCGGGGTCGAGGATCTGAGGATCGCCTGCGCCCGCTCGCCGGCCCGCTTCATCGTCCGCGTCGAGACCTTCAGCCCGATCGCCTCGGAAGAGCGGCTCTCCTTCGGGGTCGACGACCACGTCACGGCCCTGGTCGCCCAGTCGACCGCGCCCGGCCCCGGCGTCGACGCCGAAGCCCCGCCGCCCATGACCGAACTCGCCTTCCTGCCCACCGCCGCCAAGGTCAGCGTCAGCTACGGCGCCCAGACCCTGAGCGTGGCCGGTCCCGGCAAGCAGCTGGCGGAAGCCCTGGTGGAAGCCTGCAGCCAGGCGGCGACGGACTAGGGGCCCAGGTCCGCGGCCTACCGGCCGCCCACCGAGAATTCCACCGGCAGGATCAGCCTCAGCGGGTCGGCGAACTCCGCCGGCACCGGCGGCAAGGCGGCACGGCGGACGGTTTCGAGGGCGGCGCGATCCAGCGTCGGCGAGCCGGATCCCTGCTGCACGGCGGCGGAGAGCACCCGGCCCTGCCGGTTCATTGTGAAGCTGACGACCACCGTGCCCTCCTCGCGCCGCGCCCGTGCGGCCGGGGGGTAGCGGCGGACGCGTTCCAGGGCGGCCAGGACCTTGCGCTGGAACTCCGGCGACGGAGTCGAGGTCTGGCCGGCCGCAGGAGGCGCCGCGGGCGTGGCCTGGGCGGCTGGGGCTGCAGCAGCGGGCCTGGCGGCGACCGGGGGTGGGGCAGGGAGCGGCTCGACCTGCGGCGGCGGCTCAAGGGCCGGGCGCGACGTGAACGCTGGCGGTGGTGTCGGGGCGGCCACCTGGCGCGCGACTTTTGCGGGCGGCGTTCTGTGGGCGGCAGGGGACTCGCGCCGCACGGGCGTGATCGGAGTCAGGTCCAGGTAGAGGATGGCCGGCAGGATCTCCCGTTTCGCCACCTCGGGACCCCGGTTCAGGCCGACCGCGGTGAGGAAGCTGGCGTGACCCACCAGCACCACGGCGGCGGCAAAGCCCCAGCGGCGGTCGAGGGTCGGTCCGGGACGGCGGGGAGCAGCGGGCAGGCCGAGGTCCCGGGGCGGCGCGGTGTCCGTCCCGGCCCCGAAGGCCGTGCTGAAACCTGAGTCGTCCATGATCCCGGCGCCGTCGCTGGTCATTGAGGCCGACCTCATATCAGAATGCGAACTATTCGCGTTCGCAAATTCGGCCTCAACCGACCTAGTAGCGAACCGTCAGCAAAGCCTTGAACAGCCGCCCTGCCCCCGGCGAGATGTTGAAGTTGTTGTGAGCGTTGGAGAAATACTCTTCGTCGAACAGGTTCTCGACATTGACTTGGACGCGCAGCCGGTCGGTGACGTCGTAATAGGCAGCGGCATCGACGCGCCAGAAAGCTGGGAGCTCGACCTTGTTGTCGGCCGCGGCGAACCGCTCCGACTGGTAGATCACGCCGATGCCGGCGCCGAACTGGTCAGTGAAGTCGTAGCGGTTCCACAGGCCGAGGCTGTGCTCGGGCAGATTGGCAAGCTTGGCGCCGGCGGGGACCGACGCCGACTGGGTGCGGGTGACCTCGCCGTCCTGCCAGGCGTAGGCGGCGACCATCGACCAGCGCTCGGTCAGCTGGCCGGTTGCCGACAGCTCGAGGCCCTCGGTGCGTTGGCCGTCGACCTCGATGAGCGCGCCGGGCACGACCGGGGTCGGGTCCGGCACGACAACGTTGGAACGGTCGAGACGGTACAGCGCAGCGGTGAGCGTCAGCTCGGGCCGCACGTCCCACTTCACCCCGATCTCGTAATTGTCGAACTCTTCCGGGTCGAAGCTGGCGTTCGACAGGCTGGTCAGCTGCTCGCCGGTCCGCGGCAGATAGGTTTTGGTGTAGCTGGCGTAGACGCTGACCGGCTGGATCGGCCGCCATATCAGACCCAGACGCGGCGACAGGAGGCCGTCGTCGAGCTCGGTGCGGACGGCGGTGATGTTATTGCGGTGGTCGACGTTGAAATCGTCGTAGCGCACGCCGGCGACCAGCTGCAGGCTGTCGGTCAGTTGCACCTGGTCCTGGATGTAGACCGCCGCGAATTCGACCATGCTGGTGTCGTCACGGCTCGGCGCAACTGCGAAAGTGGCGGGCGCGAAGGTCGTGGGGTTGGCCAGCGGGACGCTGATGAACGACGGGCCGCCGAAGTTGCCGATGTGGCGCTGGTTGTCGGTGTCCTGCCGGCCGAACTCAACGCCGGCCAGGACCGTGTGGCTGACCGAGCCGGTATCGAAATAGATGTTCAGGTCGGTCTGGTTGATGAAGGTCTCGCGCTGATATGCGTCATTGTAGGCCTCGATCCGGACCAGGCCCGTGCCCGAGTTGAAGCCGCTCGGATAGACGTTCTGGTAGAACTTGTCGTAGTCGGCGAAGCGGGTGCGGTTGCGCAGCACCACGCCGTTGCCGAAGCGGTACTCGACCGCGGCCGTCAGGGCGTCGACGTCGACGGTGGCGAAGCTCTGGTCCGGGTTGCCGAAGAAGGTCGAACGGTCGGTGACGACCGGGCCGCCGGGGCTGGCGATCGTGCCGACGATGCCCGGGACGCCGCGGTCGGCGGTGCGCTCGTCCTCAAAGTGCTCGAAGCCAAGCGTGACCAGTAACCGGTCGTTGGGCTTGAAGGCGGCCGTGGGGTTGAAACCCCAGCGCTGCAGATCAACGTAGTCGCGGAAGCTTTCGCTATCCTGCCACATGCCGGTCATGCGCAGCGCCAACTCGTCGGTAACGCTCTGGCCGATGTCGAAGGTTGCGCGGTAGTGGTCCTCCGTGCCCGCCTCTAGGTGTAGTTCGCGCGTCTCGTCCCAGCCAGCGATACGGGTGACGCGATTTATTACCCCGCCGGCGCCGCCGCGGCCGAAGATCATGGCGTTGGGGCCCTTTAGCACCTCCAGCCTCTCGACGTTGTAGAGGTCGCGGAAATACTGGACGTCGTCGCGCAGACCATCGACGAAGAAGTCCGCCGTGCTCTGGTTGCCGCGGAACACGGCGGCGTCACGATTGCCCTCGCCCTGTGCGAAGCTCACGCCCGGGGTGTAGAGCACCGCCTCGGCCATGCTCTCAACGGCACGGTCGGTCATCTCGTCGCGAGTGACGACGGTGATTGCCTGGGGTACGTCGCGCAGCTCGGCCTCGGCGCGGGTGGCCGAGACGATGCGCTCGGCGCGGTAGCCCTCGTCCTTCGGCGGCAGGATCGAAAAGTCGTCGTCTGCTTCGCCCTCGACCTTGAGGGTGCCGACGACGACCGGCGCGTCGGCGTTCTGGGCGAAGGCCGGCGCGGCGGCGGCGATGGCGACGAGGCTGGCTGCGGCCAGCGGTGACAGGCGAAACATGGAGGAGCCCTCAGAGCAGGTCCGGTCGACTGCGAACCGTTATCATCTTTGAGCGACTGATAATCATTCGCAAGGTCACGATGCAAGCCCCTTCTTGAGATTCTGGCGCTTTACGCCAATAGGGCCAGCAGGGCGAAGCTCGCCAACCAGTGCTCGCCCATGTAGTCGCCGGTCACGTGCGGCAGGGCGGCGTCGAGGTGATCCTCGGCCACCTTCAGCGCGAAGTCGCGGCTGGGGTGGGTGGGCGGCAGGGCCGCGGCGATGCCGCGCCAACACCAGGCCCGTGACAGGTTCAGCCCGTCCAGGTGGGCGATCTTGCCATCCGACCGGTCGCTGACACTGGCCGGCGTCGCCAGGGTCGCGGGGATGGGCGAGCCGGTCATCAGCCCGGGCAGATACTGGCTCAGCCAGTCGAGGAACTGCTCCGGCGCCAGCACCCGGCGCATGCACTCGGCCTCCATCAGGCACGGCGACAGGAACTCGTCCTGGCTGGGCTCCCAGGCCTGGCAATCGCGGTCGCCCGCGTACCAGTCCACGGCGCTGGCCTGCAGCGCCCGCGTCAGGGCCGCGTCGCTGCACGCCTCCGCGTAGTCCAGCGCCAGCCGGATGGCGAACGCGGTGTTGAAATGGGTCCCGGTCCGCACCGGATAGGTGGCCAGCGGCAGGTAGGCCAGGAAGCGGTCGGCGAAGGCCTCGGCCAGCGGCCTGAGGTTGCGCGCCCAGCGGCGGCCCTCGGGACCCTCGTGCCGGTCCAGCTCGGCCTGCAGCATCAAGAGCCACGCCCAGCCGTAGGGCCGCTCGAATCCCCGGCTTTCGGGCCGTTTCAGATAGGCGACTTCGGCCGCGACATTGGCCTCGGTGAACAGGGCCTCGGCGTCGGCGCGGATGCGGTGGGCCTCGGGCAGGTCGGGATAGAGCCGGTAGCAGGTGAACAGCGTCCACCAGCCGTGCACGCAGCTGTGCCAGTCGAAGCTGCCGTAGAAGATCGGGTGCAGGGCGCGCGGCGACAGCACGTCCTGGGGCCCGGTCAGGACGTGATCGAGCTTGTTGGGATACTCGCGGGTGATGTGGCCGATCGCGGCGGCGGCGAAGCGTGAGGCGGCGTTGAGGTCGAGGGTGCTCATCGGGGGAAGGCCAGGAAATACATCAGGCCGATATTGACCAGCAGCAGCGGAAGGGCCGTGGGAATCTGCGCCCGGATGACGCCGTTCAGGGGCGCGTTGCGGTCGGGCAGCTCCAGCAGGTTGGCCGGCACCACGTTGAAGTTGGCGGCCATCGGCGTCATCAGCGTCCCGCAGAACCCGGCCAGCATGCCGATGGCGCCGACCACAGCCGGGTCGCCGTGGAACTTGATGATCACGAACGGCAGGCCGATGGCGGCGGTCATCACCGGGAAGGCCGCGAAGGCGTTGCCCATGATGATGGTGAACAGCGCCATCCCCAGGCAGTAGGCCGCCACCGCCACGAAGGCGGAGTCCATCGGCACCGCCGAGGTCACCGTCCCGCCGATCACGTCGCCGACCTTGGCGGCCAGGAAGACCGCCCCCAGGCAGGCCAGCATCTGGGGCAACACCGAGGCCCAGCCGATGGAGTCCATCAGCCGCCGACCCTCCTGCAGGGGCGCCAGCAAGGGCGGGCGCAGCCAGACCATGGCTGTGACCAGAGCGATGATGCAGCCGAGGCCCAGCGAAATCAGGGTCGCCTGCTTGTCGGCGATCAGGGCGGCGCCCCAGGCCGTGTGGTCCTGGGCCAGGGTGCCGCCGACGGCGATCAGGGGAATGAGCAGCGCCGGCGCGAACAGCCAGGCGCCATGCCGGCTGGACGAGGCCTGGCGCTCTTCGGTCGAGGTGGTCACGGCCGCGCCGCGCCCCAACATGCCAAAACCGCCAACCCCTACCATGGCCACCACGAGCATGCCGTTGCCGACGTCGCCGAGGTACGGGCCGGCCCACAGGCTGAGCCCGACCAGGCCCCAGAAGGCGGCGTTGCCCAGC
>JANNVY010000233.1:0-4467 GCA_031408375.1 Pseudomonadota bacterium
AGCCAGCGCGTCTACCAATTCCGCCACCTGGGCCCGGCTGACGCCGGAAGGCCGGGAGACATAGGGCAGAGCCTTTCGCGGGTCAACGCCCGTTCGCAAGGCTTTGCCGCGATGCGGCGCGGGGCCGGAACGCCTCGTTGCGAAGCCCGCTCCGTTGCTCTATCCCCGCACCATTCAACAACGTGGCGCGGAACGGGTTCAATGGCAGGCCTGGTTACGGTTTTCGGCGGTTCGGGTTTCGTCGGGACCCAGGTGGTCCGGGCGCTCGCCAAGCGCGGATGGCGCGTGCGCGTGGCCTGTCGCAAGCCCCAGCGCGCCTATGACGTCCTGCCCTTCGGCGACGTCGGCCAGATCCAGCTCAAGCGTTGCGACATCAACAACGCCGCGTCCGTGGCCGCCGCCGTCGAGGGCGCGAGCGCGGTCGTCAACCTGGTGGGCATCCTCTACCAGGCGCCGGGACGCAGATTCCAGGCCGCCCATGTCGACGGCCCGCGCGCCATCGCCGAGGCCGCCACGGCGGCCGGGGTGAAGCAAATGGTGCAGATGTCGGCCATCGGCGCCGACCTGGCCGGCCCGTCGGCCTATGCGAAGTCCAAGGCCCAGGGCGAGGCCGCCGTGCGCGAGGCCTTCCCGGACGCCACCGTGATCCGCCCGTCGATCATCTTTGGTCCCGGCGACGGCTTCTTCAACCGCTTCGCGCAGATGGCGGGCATCAGCCCCGTGCTGCCTCTGTTCGGCGGCGGCGAAGGCCTGTTCCAGCCCGTCTATGTCGGCGACGTGGCCAAGGCGATCGCGCGGACGCTGGAAGACGCGTCGGCGCCCGGCCAGACCTACGAGCTGGGCGGCCCGCGCACCTACAGCTTCAAGGACCTGATGCAGATCGTCTGCCGCGAGACCCGTCGCAAGCGGATCCTGCTTCCCCTGCCCCACATCGCCGCCAGCGCCATCGGCCTGGCCGGCGACCTGCAGTCGATCCTGATGGAGCCCGTCCTGACGAGCGACCAGGCGCTGCTGCTCAAGCGCGACAATGTCGTGGGCGAAGGCGCGGCCGGCCTAGAGGCGCTGGGCATCGAGCCGACCTCGGTGGAGAGCATCGTCCCCACCTACCTCTGGCGCTACCGCCGCGGCGGCCAGTTCGCGGAGCTGGCGGACGCCTAGGCCTACATCACCCCGGCATAGATCGCCGCGATCCCCGCGGCGCCGACGATGATCCGCCACCAGGCAAAGAGGCCGAAGCCGTTTTTCTGGACGTAGTCGAGCATCCACTTGATGACGACGGCGCCGGAAACAAACGAGACGACAAAGCCCAGCGCGATGACCCCGGCGTAATCGGGGGTGATCAGGTTGCGGTTCTCCCAGGCGTCGAGCGCAAAGGCGCCGGCCATGGTGGGAATCGCCAGGAAGAACGAGAACTCGGCCGCCGCGCGCTTGTCGAGGCCCAGCATCAGCCCGCCCATGATGGTCGCGCCCGAGCGCGAGACGCCGGGGATCAGGGCCAGGCACTGGAACAGCCCCACGCCGATGGCCTGGCGCAGGGTCAGCTTCATGGCGTCGTCGGTGCGCGGCTGGGGCGCGAAGCGTTCGAGCAGCAACAGCACGAAGCCGCCGACGATCAGCGAGACGCAGATCACCATCGGCGCGTCGAGCAGCACCTCGGAAATGAACTTGTGGAACAGCAGGCCAGTGATCACCGCCGGGACGAAGGCGACCAGCACCGCGACCACGAACCGGCGCGCGGCGGGGTCGGACGGCAGGCGCATCACCACTGACCACAGGCGCTGAAAGTAAAGCGCCACCACCGCCAGGATCGCGCCCAGCTGGATCAGCACAATGAAGGCGTTCCACTTGGGATCGGTCAAGCCCAGCAGCTCCTTGGCCAGCACCAGATGGCCGGTCGAGGAGACGGGGATGAATTCGGTCAGGCCTTCGACCAGGCCCAGGATCAGGGCCGCCAGCCACTCATTCATGATCAGGTTCTCAACCGAAGGATCGACTCAAGCCAGCCGCGGCTCGGGACCCACATAGCGCAGGCGGGCGCGGATGGGCGAGCCCGCCGATGCCTGTTCCAGCGCATGACCCAGCCAGCCGGCGGTGCGGCCGATGGCGTAGAGCCCGAAGGCGCCCTCGCGGGGCAGGTCCAAGTGCCGGCCCACCAGCGACAGCGCGAGGTCGAGATTGGCGGCCTGGCCGGTCAGGCCTTCGCCGACGCGCACGATGTCCAGCAGCGAGGCGGGCAGGTTGGCGGCCTCGATCAGGGAGGCGGCGCGGCGATCGCCTTCGGGGAAGGTCTCGCTGCCGAAGCCGGGGATCTCGAGGCCCTGGGCCAGGCGCTGGCGCGCGGCGGTGCGGGCATCCTGGGTGCGGGCGGCCTCGGACACGAAGGCGGCGACCTGGGCGAGGCGGCCTCCGGCGCGCGGGCCGGAGAGCGCGGCCCAGCCCGACAGCGCGCAGGCGCCCAGCGCTGCGCCGGTCTGGGCGGTGACGCGGACCGCCAGCGTCGGCGCGTCCAGTCCCTGGTCGGCGCACAGCACCAGCGCCTGGCGGAGCAGGGACCCGTTGGCCTCGCTCAGCTTCCAGGTCCGGGCCAGCCTCTGGTGCAGGTAAAGGCGCGGACCGCCGCCCGCGACAGCGTCGACCAGTTCGTTGAGCACCGAGGCGGCCTCGCGGCGAAGCGACTTGTCGCTGCGTCCGGCGGCTGCGGAGTCTTCTTCCGCGCGTCGGGCCAGGGCGGCGAAGCCCCGGGCGCGCGGGCCGCCGGGGAAGTTCACGTCGACGCGCGGCTTCAGTTCGACGAACGGGTCTTCGTCGGCGCCCCACAACACCCGGCAGGTCTGCTCCAGGGTTGCGTCCCGCGACAGGGCCACCGCGTCCTGGCCGCGATAGAAGACCTGGCCGCCGATACAGTGGGAGATCTCGGTGTCCATCACCGCCTCGCCGCGATGGGCGCCGCCGGGCGTCGCGGCGGGTCTACCCAACCGCGCGCTACGATCCTGAAGGCGAGCCACGTCCTCGGCGGCGTAAAGGCTGCAGCGGGGATTTTCGGGGTCGGGCCGGGCCGCGATCCGTCCACGGCTGACGTAGGCGTAGAGCGTCTGGGGCTTCACCCCCAGGCGCGTCAGCACCTCCGCGCGCGGTATCCAGGACCGGGACATGGCGTTCATGGGAATTGGCCTAAACCGTCAAGATTGACGCTTCGTGCCGGGCGAGGCTTTTTTGTGGCGCAAGGCCTTGAGGGCGCTGGACTTCCGATCACGTTGGGGGGATGGACGGCGCCATGAGCGGTCACCACAGCGCGCCCGGCACGATCGACCCCGCCCTCAGCGCAGCGGTGACGCGGCGCATCACGGCCTGGTCGGTGGCGACCGCCGCAGTTCTGATCGGGCTGAAGACCGGCGCCCTGGTCGCGTCGGGATCGGTGGCGGTGCTGTCGTCGCTGGCGGATTCCGGGCTGGACCTGGTGGCCTCCCTGATCACCTTCTGGGCCGTCCGCTACGCCGCCGAGCCGCCGGACGCCGAGCATCGCTTCGGCCACGGCAAGGCCGAAGCCGTCGCCGGGCTGGTGCAGGCGGCGCTGGTCTTCGCGTCGGCGGCGCTGGTGGGCCGTGAGGCGATAGGACGCATGCTCGATCCCGTGCCGGTGGCCCACGGCGGCTGGGCGGTGGCGGTGATGGCGGCGTCGATCCTGCTCACCGGCCTGCTGGTGGCCGCCCAGACCCGGGCCCTGAAGCAGACCGGCTCGGTGGCGGTCTCCGGCGACCGTGCCCACTATTTCGCCGACCTTGGCGGCAATGCCGTGGCTCTGGTCGGGGTCGGGGGCGCGGCCTGGCTGAATCTGCCCTGGCTGGACGCGGCGGCGGGCCTGATCGTCTGCGTCTGGTTGCTCTGGGGCGCCTACGGCGTGCTGGGCGGGGCGGCCGATCACCTGCTCGACAAGGGGCTGAAGCCCGAGCAGCAGGCCCACATCGTGGCCCTGGCCACGGACGATCCGGCGGTGATCGATGTGCACCAGCTGCGCACCCGCGTATCAGGGCCGGTGATCCTGATGCAGATGCACATGGACCTCGATCCTGCGCTGACCCTGGAGCAGGCGCATGTGGTGATGGTCGCGGCCGAGAACCGCATCCTGGCCGAATACCCGGCTGCCGACATCCTGATCCACCCCGACCCGCGCGGCCGGGCCGAGCCCCACGGTGGCGCCTTCTCCGAGACCGCCGCGCATGATCATGACCACGAGGACGAAATCTGACCGCGGGGGTCGCACGGTAAACGCGCCCTTAATCCGCCGCCGCTAGGCCTCACTCGATCCCCATGACCCAGCGTTGCACCCTCCATCACTTTCCGCTCGACCCCGCCTCGCGCCAGGCGCGCCTGGCGCTGGGCGAAAAGCGCGTCGTCTTCGAGGAGGTGATCGTCCGCTACTGGGAGCCGGACTCAGGCATCGACCGGCTGAACCCGTCGGTGGTGAGC
>JANNVY010000234.1:0-1644 GCA_031408375.1 Pseudomonadota bacterium
CGAGCGCCAGGCCGATGCCGTGGCCCTCGAGGGTGGTCTTTTCCATGCCCAGGCGATTGAAGGGCTCGAACAGCTCGGACTGTTTCTCGATCGCGATCCCGGGGCCCCTGTCGATGACTTCGATGCGGGCGATCTCGGGGAGGGGCCGCGACAGGCGCAGGATCACCACCCCGCCCGAGCGGCCGTATTTGACGGCATTGGTGACCAGGTTGGTCAGCACCTGACCCAGGCGAACCGAGTCCGCCGTGGCGACCAGCGCCTCCCTGGGCGCCTCGATCGACCAGCGAAGGCCGGCGGCCTCGGGCTTGACCGACATGGCGTTGCGCACGTCCTCGACCACCCCAAGCAGTTCGACGGGGCAAAGGTTCACCGATACCGACCCGGCCTCGGCGCGGGCGACGTCCAGCAGGTCATAGGCCAGAGCCTCGATCTGGCGCGCCGTGCGCACCAGCATCTCGCTCATCTCTTCCTGCATCGGCGTGATCGGGCCGAGCTTGCCGGCGGCCCACAGCTCGCCGATACCGATGATGCCGCCCACCGGCGACTTGATCTCGTGGCTGACGTTGGCCAGCAGGCGCGACTTGCCCTCGGAGGCGGCCTCCGCGCGGCGGCGGTGGCGGGCCAGTTCGGAGGCGTAACGGTCACGGTCGCGCAACACGGCGGCCACCGGCAGGGTCGAGAGACCGACGACGGCGAGATAGAGCTGCAGCCAATAGATCCTGGCCTGGGCGTCGAGGCCCGGGAGGTCGGCCAGCGGGCCCTGGCCGGCCATGGTGAAGCCGAGCGCCACGGCGGCGACGGTCAGAGCCGCGCCCGCCGCCCCCAGCACGCCAAAGCGAAGTGACGCGAGGATCAGCAGTGGGCTCAGCAGCACCAGGTTCATCAAGTCCGACGGCGTCGTGCTGTCATGGCTCCCGCCGGTGATCAATCCGTGGCCGAATATCCAGGCCGCGCCTGCCAGGATCAGCAACCACAGTCCGACGGCCTCGGCGCGGCGCCGGAAGTCCAGCGCGGCGACTTCCCGCGCGCGCAACGAAAGCCCGAAGGGCGCGATCAGCATCATGCCCAGGGCATCGGACGTGAACGCATCCAGCCACAGCGTGGTCAGTCCGGGATGTCCGTCCAACCCATGGGGAATCGCCAGGAGGACGGGCGCGGTCAGGCTGGCGGCGAGCGCCGGTGCGACCACCGCGCAGGCAACCAGGAGCTTGGTCAAGCTGCCGAGGCCGGTCACGGCGCTGTCGCGACCGACCCAGGCGCGGGTCAGCCAGGCGGCCATGACGATCTCGGCGATGTTGCCGACCGTGACCAGGACTACAGCCCAGAGAGGCATTCCGCCCAGCAAGAGCGGCGTCGCCAGGGCGATGGCTATTACAGCCAGCAGGCGCGCGGCGTCGCTTCGGGTCTTGCCGGCGCGCATCAGGGCGACGAAGGCGATGGCGTTGGTCGGCCAGATGGCGGTCAGCGCGTCGAGGCGGCTGAACTGCACGGCCATCATGCTGAGCGCGAAGAGCAGTAGGCCGAGTCCGATCAGGCCGGCCGCCTGGACGGCAGCCGCCTTCGACGCGCGCCCCACGGCGCTTTCGACCGGCTCAGATGCTGCGTAGGCCAGGGTCAAGACAGGCGCCCACTGCGACGGCAAGC
>JANNVY010000235.1:0-2755 GCA_031408375.1 Pseudomonadota bacterium
CCGCGCCCTCGATCTCGATGTCGTAGTAGTCGACCGTCATGCGGAAGTCGCCGACCGGGAACCAGTCGGGCTGGAGCACGAAGCCCGCCGTCCAGGTGGTGGCCGTTTCCGGCGCCAGATTCGGGTTGCCGAAGGCGAAGGCCTGGACCTGGGCGTTGTTGGCCTGGAAGGTCGCGATCGCGGCGACCGGGACGCCCTGGGCGACGCAGAACGCCTGGGTGGCGGGGTTCTGGCCGGGCGCGTTGAAGCGGCAGGGATCGAGATATTGCGGGAAGCCCTGGTCGCCCGCCTGGAACAGTTCCAGCACCGACGGGGCGCGGGTTGCCTCGTTGTAGACCGTGCGGAAGCGCAGCCATTCAACGGGCGCCCATTCGGCCCCGATCTTGAAGGTTTCGACGACGCCGGCGGACGAGTAGTCGGAGGTGCGGTAGCCGCCTTCCAGTCCGAGGTAGTGGGCCAGAGGCTGGTCCTTGATCAGGGGCACCGAGAGTTCGACATAGAGCTCCGACACCTGGATCGAGCCGGCCACGTCCTGGACGGCGTTGAAGCCGAAGATGTTGCCGGTGCGCTGCTCGTTGTCGACACGGAAGGCGATGTCGGTGTCGCGATACTCGAAGCCGAACACCGCCGCGATCGGGCCCGCGGGGAGCTCGAACAGGTCACCGCGCCCGAAGCCGGCGACGCGGGTCTCTTCGACTTGCGTCTCGGCGAAGGTGTTGATGCGCAGGAAGTTGACCATCGGACCGGTCAGGGTGCCGGGGCCGAAGATGTCGAGCGGCACACAGCCCGGAAGGGCCGAGGCGCCGAGCGGGGCGCCGGCGGCGGTCTGACAGCCGGCCAGGCCTTGCGTCAGCGCCGTCTTGTTGACCGAGTTGATCCCCCGGCCGTCGAGGCGGTTTGAGCCGTACGACGCCGTGACCGACCAGCTCCAGTTGTCGTTGAAGTCGCCGTCGACCGTTGTCAGGCCGTAGAACGAGTTGTTCTCGGTGAAACCGTTCCGGGTGCCGACCTCGTTCATGCGCCGGTCCATGACGAAGTTCGCCAGCGGGGTCGGACGCGACTGCAGGGCGATCCACAGGTCGGGCGCATTGGCCTTGATCAGGGTCTGCATGGCCGGCGTCAGGGTGACGGTCAGGCCGACCGCCGGCGTTGGCGCCAGCTGAACTTCCTGGGTCGAGTTCACGAAGTTGAGCATCACCTTTGCGCGGATGGAGTCGGTGATGTCGTAGGCGACCGTGGTGGTCATGTTGAAGCGTTCGGCCGGGATGATCAGGTAGTTGTCCGGCGCGAAGTTGTAGCGCGAGGAGCCCGCCGAACGATCCGGCACGCCGCAGGCGCCGTTGGTGTAGCGGGGCGTGAGTTGACCGGCGTCGTTGAACGACAGGTTCCGGCTGACGGCGCCATAGGCGACGTTCGGCGTGGCCGGGTTGCAGTCGTGGTCGTATGACGCGAACTGGCCCGGAAGCGCGCCGTTGATGATGCCGGTATTGAACGGATTGGCGCCGTTATTGGTGATCCAGCCCCAGGAAGGGGTGCCCGAACCGCCGGGCGCGATCACGAAGTTGCCGGCATTCACTTCCGCGGCGCTGTCACAGACGCGAACTTCCTTGGCCGCGACATTGTAACAGGCGGCGCCGGAAAGACGCGAGAAGGCAAAGTCGGACTGCATTGCCTTTTCGCGGTTGTAATAGGCCGCGTAGGCGGTGGCGTTACCGCGGCCGTTGGCGAAGTTGCCGCCGATCAGGCCGTTGACTTCGACTTCCGGCGCTTCGCCGTCGAAGGACGAGCCGTAGGTGGCGGTGATTTCCGCGCCCTCGTAGTCGTCCTTGAGGATGAAGTTGACGACGCCGGAGATGGCGTCCGAGCCGTAAACGGCCGAGGCGCCGCCGGTGACGACTTCAATGCGATCGATCAGCGAGGCCGGGATCGTGTTCAGGTCGACAACGCCGAGGGGCGAGGATGCCGGCACCCGTTCGCCATTGACCAGCACCAGGGTGCGACGGGGGCCGAGGCCGCGCAGGTCGATGGTGGCGAAATCCTCGCCGCCGGCGTTGTTCGAGGTGCGGGTGTTGCCCGGAACGATCTGGGGCAGTTCGTTCAGCAGCGTTTCCACCGTGAGCGTGCCGGTCAGCTCAAGCTGCTCGGAACCGACGGTCGTGATCGGGCTGATGGCTTCGAAGTCCTGGCGGACGATGCGCGAGCCGGTGACGACAACGCCCTCGACCTCGGTGGCGTCCTGGGCGAAGGCGGGCGCGGCCTGCAAGGCCAGCAGCGCCGCGCCGCCGATGATCGTCGACGCCAACAGGCGCTGACGTGCGGTCTGGATTTTCAAGGTAGTCCCTCCTGAGAAGCTCAAACGCGGGCCCCGGCCGAACATCGGCCCAACCCCCACGTCGGCTCACGGTAGGCGTCAGTATTGTGTCGCTACAATACTGCAGGAGATAATGTGTTCAGTTAGTCAGAAAGGGTCACGCTATAGACACAAAGTGTGGAATTGCAGATGTGACGTAAACAGTAATCACAAGTGATGATAACTGTCAGATGCGGTCACGTGTGTTTGTGGTTTTGGCGCGCCCCCTGGGGACAGACACTCCCCGCACCGTCAGATCCAGGACCGCAGCCGCCCTCGCGGGGAGTGTCTGTCCCCGGATCAAGGCCCACCCTCCGGCAGGTCCTCCACCGCCCGCAACACCTCCCTGCGTTCCTTCTCGTCCAGCGCTTCCCACCGCGTGTGCGCGGCGGAGACCAGCAGGTC
>JANNVY010000236.1:0-8015 GCA_031408375.1 Pseudomonadota bacterium
CGCGGCATCCTGACGGTGGGTGTGGTCACCAAACCGTTCCACTTTGAGGGCCGCCACCGGATGCGCCTGGCCGACGCCGGCATTGCCGAGCTGCAGCGCTACGTCGACACCCTGATCGTCATTCCCAACCAGAACCTGTTCCGGGTCGCCACTGAGCGGACCACCTTCGCCGAGGCCTTCGGTATGGCCGACCAGGTGCTGCATTCGGGCGTGCGCTCGATCACCGACCTGATGGTGCTGCCGGGCCTGATCAACCTCGACTTCGCCGACGTCCGCACGGTCATGACCGAGATGGGCAAGGCGATGATGGGCACGGGCGAGGCCTCGGGCGAGGACCGCGCCCTGATGGCCGCGCAGAACGCCATCCAGAACCCGCTGCTGGACGAGACCTCGCTCAAGGGCGCCAAGGCCGTGCTGGTCAATGTGACCGGCGGCATGGACATGACGCTCCTCGAAGTCGACGAAGCGGCGAATGCGATCTCGTCGGAAGTCGATCCGGAAGCCAACATCATCTTCGGCGCCGCCTTCGATCCGGCCCTGCAGGGCAAGATCCGCGTCTCGGTGGTCGCCACCGGCATGGACGGCCTGGCCATCTCGAAGATCGAGCCCAAGGCCGAGATCCGCCGCACCTCGGTGGTCAGCGACATCGCCGCCCCGATCACCGAGCCGATGATCCGCCCCGAGCAGATCCAGCCCGCCTACGAGCCGGAAATCCGCACGGCGGCCAAAATGGATGGCCGCGACGAGGTCCGCATCGACATGTCGATCGAGCAGCCCATGGGCCGCGAGATCCGCGAGCCGATCATCGAGCAGCCCCGCATGTCGGCCGGCTATGACGAAGATGACCGTCCCATCGTCCGCATCGTCGACCCGCTGGTCGCCGACGACGAGGAAGCCCAGGGCGACCTTTACCTCGACGCCCCGCTGGTCAAGTCCGAGCCCGTCGTGACGCGTCAGGCACCCGATCCCGAGATCGACGATTACGAAGAGCCCCGCCGTGGCGGCTGGCGTTCCCTGTTCGGCGGCGGTCGCCCCCGGTACGAGGAAAAGCCCCAGCAGCAGTTCGGCCGCGCCCGCACCGAACTGCGCCCGACCCAGCAGGCCGAGCCGGAAATCGAACTGGAAGCGGCCCCGGCCGCGGAATCCCAGGACGACCTGGAAATCCCCAGCTTCCTGCGCCGCCTGGCGAACTAGATACCCCCTTTACGGGGGCTGAGACGGAAGGGCCGGAGGGAAACCTCCGGCCCTTTTCGTTGAGCGGATGCGCGATCGGGGACAGCCACTCCCCGCGAGGTCGGCGGCAGAAACGTCACGGCCCTTGCGGGGAGTGGCTGTCCCCACCTTGAGCCATCCGTTTCAGCCATTCCAGGGCTCCCAGTGGCCTTCCGGTCGTCGAAGCCCCCCTCAGTGCGCGCGCGGCCTGGAGCGGGGCGTCATGAGCGAAGAATGCTTCTGTCAGGGCCCCGAAACGGCTGACGACCGGCTCAATCGCGAGCAATGGGTCGGCGCACGTCGTGAGGTAAGCGGGCGTGCTGGACCACGGCCATTGCGCTGGGTGAGAGACCAGCCCGGCCCGCACTGGATTGAAAGCGACATAGCGCAGGCAATGGCGGAGATAGCCGTCGTCCATAGGTGATGACGAAAAGCGGGCCTGCCATAGATGACCGCGCCAGCCCTCACGCCTGTTCATGAGGCGGGTGTAGCGCGCGTGGGTCGCTGATACGGCGCGGGCCAGCCCGCCTTCGTCACTTGGCGCCGCGATGAGATGCACGTGGTTTGGCATCAGGCAGTAGCCCCACACCTCTACGTCGGCTTCGGAGAAGGCTTCCACGGCGAAGGCGAGGTAGGCGCGATAGTCAGACGGGCTGAAGAAGACGCGTTGGCGGCGGTTGCCCCGTTGGACAACGTGGTGGGGGTGGTGCGGGTATACGCGGCGCGCGGTCCGGGCCATGACCTAACAGTGTTCTGGTTATGTTCTTACGTCAAGATGTCCGTAAGCGCTGGATGGGGACACACACTCCCCGACAGGTGATCGCCCAGGACTCCCAAGGCGCAGCGGGGAGTGTATGTCCCCGCTCCCGCTCGCCGCTTTCACCTCTCCGGCGAATGGTGAGCAAAACTGTAACAAAGCGAAACCCGAGTTGGGTTGGCCTGTGGCGCCCATGACCGTATCGGGATCGGCGGGGTGTCTCGCCTGCGCGTTCCAGCAGGCAATTTTCAAGGTCCAGCATTGTCCACGTCGTCCGAAATTCATGAGCATACCCTTGCGGGCCCGGCCATCATGGCCGGCGTGGGCGTGCACACGGGCAAGCGTACAAGGCTGTCGATCCGCCCGGCCGCGCCCGGCCACGGCATCGTCTTCGTCCGCACCGACATCAAGGATCGCGACAACCGCGTGCCGGTATCCGCCGAAGCCGTGATCAAGACCCAGCTGGGCACCGTCATCGCCAATGCCGCCGGGACCGAGGTCTCGACCATCGAGCACCTGATGAGCGCCTTCTGCATCCTGGGTGTCGACAACGTGCTGGTCGAGCTGGACGGCCCTGAAGTTCCCATCATGGACGGCTCGGCCCTGCCGTTCGTCCAGCTGCTGGACCGCGCCGGCTTCCGCCGCCAGGAAGCGCCGCAGCGCTACATCGAAATCCTCGAGCCGATCATGGTCGATGAGGGTGACGGCAAGACCGCCGCGCTCCTGCCCTGCGACCGCTTCGAGATGTTCTTCGAGATCGAATTCCCCGGCACCCCGATCGGCACCCAGAGCGTCGACGTGGTGATGGACGAGGAAACCTATCGCCGCGAGATCATGTCGGCGCGCACCTTCGGCTTCGCCCACGAGGTCGAGCAGCTCCGCGCCATCGGCCTGGCCCGCGGCGGTTCGCTGGAAAACGCCGTGGTCATCGACGGCGACCGGATACTGAACCCGGAAGGCCTGCGCTTCGCCGACGAGTTCGTGCGCCACAAGGCGCTGGACGCGGTGGGCGACCTGTACGTGCTGGGTATGCCGCTGCTGGCTCGCTTCGAGGGTCGCAAGGCGGGCCACTCGATCAACAACCTGCTGGTGCGCGAACTGCTGGCCCGCCCGAACGCCTGGCGCATCGTGACCTTCGAGCGCGAACTGGCCCAGGTGGGCTAAGGCCCTCCGGGCCTCCTCCATCCACTCCGTCATCCTCGGGCAAGCCGCTGAAAGCGGCGCCGACCCGAGGACCCAGCCGCGAAACAGCAAAGCTGGGCGCCTGCGTCGGGCCGCACCCCGTTTCAAGCCTGGAGCCGCTGGATCCCCGGATCGGCGACCGCTGCGCGACCTTGTCCGGGGATGACGGGCCGGTTGGGGTTCGGATGACCGCCCAGATTGAATTTGAGAGGCGCCGCCGCCCCAATACCGCCCAATCGCACGCGTTCTCTGCCCTCACCGCCAAGCGCCGTTGGCGGTCTGTTCGGGGTCGTGTAGAAGCGAGGTCCGGGAGAGGGCCGGATTCTGAGCCGCGCGCGGGTCTGGGTCTGGGGTCGTCGCGTTTTCGAGAGGTCTGTCCGTTGTTTGCAAAACCCTCCAGCCGCCTGGCGTTGATCGCCGTGCTGATGGCCGCGACCGCTCTGAGCGCCTGCGCCGGTTCCAAGAAGAAGCCCCAGCTGGCCTATGTGGAACGCCCCGTGGACCAGCTCTACGCCACCGGGGCCACCCGGCTGGACCAGCACCGCTGGACCGAGGCGGTGGACTATTTCGAGGAAGTCGAGCGCCAGCACCCCTATTCGGAATGGTCGCGCCGTTCGATCCTGATGACCGCCTATGCCTACTATTCGGGCAACCAGTACGAGGACGCGATCGCCGCGGCCGACCGGTTCATCCAGCTGTATCCGGGCAGCCCTTCGGCGGCCTACGCCTACTACCTCAAGTCCATTTGCTACTTCGAACAGATCGCCGACGTGCAACGTGACCAGGGCGCGACCCTGAACGCGTTGGCCTCGCTGCGCGACGTCGCCCGCCGCTATCCCACCAGCGACTACGCCCGTGACGCGCGGGTGAAGGTTGACATGGTCTATGACCAGCTGGCCGGCAAGGAGATGGAGATCGGGCGCTGGTACCTTCGCCAGAACCAGCCGCTCGCCGCCATCGGACGCTTCAAGAAGGTCATCGACGACTACCAGACCACCAGCCACACGCCCGAGGCGCTGTACCGGCTGGTCGAAGCTTACCTGACGATCGGCGTGGTCGACGAGGCCAAGCGCAACGCCGCTGTTCTGGGCTTCAACTACCCTGGCGACCGCTGGTACCAGGACGCCTATCGGCTGATGGAACGCAAGGGCCAGCCCCTGCCGAACCGCCCGACCCCGGCCTCCATGACCGGCCCGGCCATGCCGGCCGCGGACGTCTCGCTCGAGTCCGCCTCGCCGGCGCTGCCGCCTCCCGGCGAAGACGGCGCCGCGCCTGCGGAAGCCGCGCCTCCGGAAGACGGCGCGACCTCGGCCGAACCGGCCAAGCCGCGCAAGAGCTGGTGGCGCCGGATCATTCCCGGGCAGTAAGCCGGTCAGAATCCCTTTAGGCTCGCGCCCATGCTGATTGGCTTGGCCATTCGCGACGTGGTGCTGGTGGACAGCCTGGACCTGGCGTTCGGGCCGGGCCTCACCGTGCTCACCGGCGAGACCGGGGCGGGCAAGTCGATCATCCTTGACGCCCTGGGCCTGGCGACGGGCCAGCGGGCCGATGCGGGCCTCGTGCGCGCGGGCGCCGAGCGGGCGGTAGCGTCAGCCTCGTTCGCCCTGGCCGCAGACCACCCGGTCTGGAGCCTGCTGGAAGACAAGGGCCTGGCCTTCGAGCGGTCCGAGGATCTGGTGTTGCGCCGCATGCTGGGCGCCGACGGGCGGTCCCGGGCTTTCGTCAACGACCAGCCGGCGGGCGTTGGCGTGCTGCGCGAGATCGGCGAGGCCCTGATCGAGGTGCACGGCCAGCATGAGACCGTGGGCCTGCTGGACCAGCGCACCCATCGCGGCCAGCTGGACGCCTACGGCGGGCTGGGCATGGCGGTGGCGGTGACGCGGACGGCCTGGAAGGCCTGGCGCGAGGCCAGGGCCGAGGCGGAGCGGCTGCAAGAGGCGGCCGGGCGCGCGGCAGCGGAAACCGAGGAGCTGACCCTCCGCCTGGAGGAGCTGGACCGGCTCGACCCCCAGCCCGACGAGGAAACCGCCCTGGCCGGGGAGCGGGCGTTGCTGGGCGCGGCTGAGAAGGCGCTGGCCGACATCGAGCAGGCGCGGGAGGGCCTGGGCGGCGACGCCCTGTCCCAGCGGCTCAGCCAGGCTTTCCGGGCGCTGGAGCGGGCGCGCGAGCGGGCGCTGCAATCCGGGGCCGGGGTCGACAACGCCGTGGTCCTGCGCCTGACCGCCGCCACCGAGGCCGTGGACCGTGCGCTGGTGGAGACCACCGAGGCCATCGCGGCGGTGGATTCCGCCGCCGAGGCCTTCGATTTCGAACCGGGGCGCCTGGACAAGGCTGAGGAGCGGCTGTTCGCGCTGCGGGCCATGGCGCGCAAGCTGAATGTCACGGTCGACGCCCTCCCGGCGGAACGGGCGCGGATCGCCGGCGCCCTGGCCCTGATCGCCGACGGGGAGGGGGCGCTGGCGGCCGCCGACGCCCGCGCGTCCCAGACTGAAGCCGACTACCGCAAGGCCGCCTATGACCTGTCCCAGCGCCGTGTGAGCGCCGGCGAGCGCCTGACGTCGGCGGTGTCGGCCGAGCTACCGCCGCTGAAGCTGGAAAAGGCGCAGTTCCGGGTGGCGGTCGACGCCCTGCCGGCCGACCGCGTCGGGCCCGACGGCGCTGACCGGGTGGAATTCGAGGTCTCGACCAACCCCGGCGCGCCGTGGGGCGGGCTGGGCGACATCGCCTCGGGCGGCGAGCTGGCCCGCCTGGCGCTGGCGCTGAAGGCGTCCCTGGCCGGATCGGGCGAACCGGGTGCTGTGCCCGCCATGATCTTCGACGAGGTCGACCAGGGGGTCGGCGGGGCCGTGGCCGACGCGGTGGGCCTGAGGCTGAAACGATTGGCCGGAACCGGCCAGGTCTTGGTCGTCACCCACAGCCCCCAGGTCGCCGCTCGCGGCGGGGCGCACTGGAAGGTGTCCAAGCGGGATGCGGGCGCCGGCGTGCGCACCCTGGTGCATCCTCTCAGCCTGGCCGAGCGCGAGGAAGAGCTGGCGCGGATGCTGGCGGGCGCCGAGGTGACGGATGCTGCCCGGGCGGCGGCGCGGGCCTTGATGCAGGCCTAGCCTTCCGGCCCCCGGCCAAGGGCGCTAAACCGGTCCCATGGCGCTCGAATCCATCCCCGTTGACAAGCTCACTGACGCTGAGGCCGAAGCTGAGCTGCAGCGGTTGGCGCAGGAGATCGCGGCGCATGATCTCGCCTATTACCAGGACGAGACGCCCGAGGTTTCCGACGCCGACTATGACCTGCTGAAGCGCCGCAACGAGGCGATCGAGGCGCGGTTTCCCAAGCTGGTGCGTGAGGACTCGCCGTCGCGGAAGGTCGGCGCCGCGCCGTCCACCCAGTTCGCGCCGGTCACCCACGGCGTGCCGATGCTGTCGCTGGACAACGCCATGGCCGACGAGGAGGTGTCCGACTTCGCCGCGCGCGTGACGCGGTTCCTGAAACTGGGCGACGAGGCGGTGGCCTTTACCGCCGAGCCGAAGATCGACGGCCTGTCGGCCAATCTGCGCTACATCAATGGCGTGCTGACCGTGGGGGCCACGCGCGGCGACGGGCGCACCGGCGAAGATGTCACCGCCAACCTCAAGACCCTGAAGGACATCCCCCACCGGCTGAAAGGCTCGGGCTGGCCCGAGCTGATCGAGATCCGCGGCGAGGTCTATGCCCCCAACGAGGGCTTCGCGGCCTTCAACGCGGCGGCGGAGGCGGCCGGGTCGCGCACCTACGCAAACCCGCGCAACTTTGCGTCGGGGTCACTGCGCCAGATCGATCCGGAGATCACACGCGCCCGGCCGCTGAAGTTCTTCGCCTACGCCTGGGGCGAGACTTCGGGCGAGTTCGCCGCCAGCCAGACCGAGGCGCTGGCGAAACTGGCGGCCTGGGGCTTCGACGTGAACCCGCGCTCGGTGACGCTGACGGGCGTGGAAGCCCTGCTGGCCTATTACGCCGGCGTCCACGCCGACCGGGCGGGGCTGGGCTATGACATCGACGGGGTGGTCTACAAGGTCGACCGCCAGGACTGGCAGCGCCGCCTGGGCTTCGTCTCGCGCTCGCCCCGCTGGGCCATCGCCCACAAGTTTCCCGCCGAGCAGGCTCAGACGCTCCTGGAGGGCATCGACATCCAGGTCGGGCGCACCGGCTCGCTGACCCCGGTTGCGCGGCTCAGGCCCGTCACCGTCGGCGGCGTCGTGGTGCGCAACGCTACCCTGCACAACGCCGACGAGATCGAACGCCTGGACGCGCGGGTGGGCGACACGGTGGTGCTGCAGCGCGCCGGCGACGTCATCCCCCAGATCCTGCGCGTGGTCGACGCCGACCGGCCTGGCCGTGGCGGCCCTTACGCCTTCCCCCACATCTGCCCCTGTCCCCTGCAGACCCCGGTGGTGCGCGAGACGACCACCGGCGGGGCCGAGACCGTGGCGCGGCGATGCACCGGCGAGTTCGCCTGCCCCTTCCAGCGTATCGAGCACCTGATCCATTTCGTCTCGCGCCGCGCCTTCGACATCGAGGGTCTGGGGGTCAAGCAGCTCTCAGCCTTCTACGAGGAAGGCTGGGTCACCGAACCCGCCGACATCTTCCGCCTGGCCCGCGACGAGGCGAAGCTGGCCGCTCTGCGTGAACGCGACGGATACGGCGAGACCTCGGTGAAGAACCTGGTCGCCGGCATCGAGGCGCGGGCGACCATTTCGCTCGACCGCTTCATCTATGCGCTGGGCATCCGCCACATCGGCGAGACCACGGCGGTGACGCTCGCGCTTGGCTACGGCACGGCGCAGGCCTTCCTGGCGGCCTGCGAAGCGGGGGCGCGGGGCGACGAGGTGG
>JANNVY010000237.1:0-5136 GCA_031408375.1 Pseudomonadota bacterium
GCCGACAGGGTATTGGCCGGGATATCCACCGCGCGGGCCACCTCCCCCGCCGCCATCACCTCACGCCCGGCCTACACCAGCAGGCGAAACACGGCCAGGAGCCTGTCCTGGGCCAGGGCGGAAAGGCGGGTGACGGCGGTCGTTGATTCCATAGTTCCACGATTGTGGAACTATGGAGAGGGAGTCAAGGGTGATCGGGGACTGGACCTTGGTCCTGTCCCCGGCGGAGGCGCGCGCTTCCGGGGACAGCCACGCCCCGCGAGGGCGAAGGTGGTTCTGGCGCTGTGGGTGCGGGGCGTGTCTGTCCCCACCTTCCCCGCAACCCCCAAGTCGACCGCCCCGGTGGGGTTTGGTATTCCCCTCCCCGTGTCACCCGCCCAACTGAGTCTTGGCCTGGAAGCCGCGCCGTCGCTGACGCGCGAGGCCTTTGTGGTTTCCGCGTCCAATGCCGACGCCGTCCGGGCGCTGGACGCCTTTCCCGAGGGCGTCGACCATGTGCTGGCGCTCGTGGGGCCGCGGGGGTCGGGCAAGACGCACCTGTTGACCGCCTGGGCCGAGCGGACGGGCGCGGTGCTGCTGAGCGGCGAGATGGCCGCGCTGGCGGACTTCGGCGCGCTGCAGGGGCGGCTGGTGGCGCTGGATGAGGCCGACAAGGCCGACGACGAGACCCTGTTTCACCTGTTCAACATGGCCGGCGAGGCGGGCGCCGGGCTGGTGCTGGCGGCGCGGCAACCGCCGGGAGTGTGGGAAATCGAACTGCCCGACCTGCGCTCGCGGCTCAACGCCGTGCGGGTGTCGTTGATCAGCGAGCCGGATGACGCCGTGCTGCGCGGGGTGCTGCTGCGCTTCTTCGCCGAGGTCAGTGTCAAACCCTCGCCGGACCTGCTGGAATACCTGGTGCGCCGCATCGAGCGGTCGGTGCCTGACGCGCGCGTAACCGTCCGCAGGCTGATTGAAGCCGCAGCCCCGACCCATCGCCCTGTGACTCGGGCCCTGGCGCGCGAGGTTCTCGAAACCGAAATCAAGTCGGGCGATCTTCCCTTCTGAAGGCTTGCCGTGACCCGATTGGCGGGCCACAAGCCGGGCCGTGGATGACGCTCGCAAGACCATGACCGACGCCGCACCCAAGGACGTGGGGGTCCCGGACCCGCAAGGCGTGCCCTCCTCGCACGCGCCGCGCCTGAAGCTGGACGAGGCGGCGCTGGCCTCGCCCGAGCGCTTCTTCAACCGTGAAATGTCGTGGCTGGCCTTCAACCGGCGGGTGCTGGAAGAGGCCGAGAACACCAACCACCCCCTGCTGGAGCGCCTGCGCTTCCTGTCCATCTCGGCTTCCAACCTGGACGAGTTCTTCATGGTCCGGGTCGCGGGCCTGAAGGGCCAGGTCCGCGAGGGCGTACGCACGGTCAGCCAGGACGGCCTGGCGCCGAAGGAGGTGCTGGCCAAGGTTTCCGCCGACGCCAACACCCTGATGCAGGAGCAGCAGAAGCAGTGGCAGGTGCTGCGCAAGCTGCTGGGCGCCGCGGGCGTGGAGGTGGTCGACACCGCCGATGTCGGTCGCACTGAGCGGACGAAGATGGAGGCCGAGTTCCTCTCCCAGCTGTTCCCGGTGCTGACGCCGCTGGCCATCGACCCGGCCCACCCCTTCCCGTTCATTCCGAACCTGGGCTTCTCCCTGGCGCTGAAGCTGAAGCAGCGCGTAGACGGCCATGAGCTCTACGCGCTCATCCCGGTGCCCAGCCAGGTGAAGCGGTTCTGGGAGCTGCCGGCCACTGCGCCTTCGGGCCGCAAGGGGCCGCCGCGCCGGCGGTTCCTGACGCTCGAGTCGTTCCTGCTGTTGTTCGTCGACCACCTGTTCCCCGGTTGCGACCTTGAGGCGCACGGCGTGTTCCGCGTGGTGCGCGACTCGGACATCGAGATCGAGGAAGAGGCCGAAGACCTGGTGCGTGAGTTCGAGGCGCTGTTGAAACAGCGTCGTCTGGGCGAGGTGGTGCGGGTCAAGATCGAGGCGGCCATGCCCGCCGACCTGCGCGAGTTCATCGTCGATCAGCTGAAGGCCGAGCCGCAGGACATCGTGCTGGTCGACGGGGTGCTCGGCCTTGCCCAGATGAGCCAGCTGATCCCCCCCGACCGCGCCGACCTCAAATTCCCCAAGTTCGAGGCGCGCTTCCCCGAGCGGATCCGCGACCACGGCGGCGACTGCTTCGCGGCCATCAAGGAAAAGGACATCCTGGTCCACCACCCGTTCGAGAGCTTCGACGTGGTGGTCCAGTTCCTGCGGCAGGCGGCGCGCGACCCCAACGTCATCGCCATCAAGCAGACGCTCTATCGCACCTCCAACGACAGCCCGATCGTCGCGGCCCTGATCGAGGCGGCCGAGCTGGGCAAGAACGTCACCGCCCTGGTGGAGATCAAGGCGCGCTTCGACGAGGAGGCCAACCTGCGCTGGGCCCGGGCGCTTGAGCGGGCCGGCGTGCACGTCGTCTTCGGCTTCGTCGAATACAAGACCCACGCCAAGCTGAGCGTCGTTGTGCGCCGCGAGGGCGAGCAGCTGCGCACCTACTCCCACTTCGGCACCGGCAACTACCACCCGGTCACCGCCAAGGTTTACACCGACCTGTCGCTGTTCTCCTGCGATCCGGCCCTGACCCGCGATTCCGTACGCCTTTTCAATTACATAACTGGCTACGCGCGGCCCGAGAACATGGAGAAGGTGGCGTTCTCGCCGCTGACCATGCGCAGCCGCCTGACCCAGTTGATCGACGCCGAGATCAAGAACGCCAAGGCCGGCAAGCCAGCGGCCATCTGGGCCAAGCTGAACTCCCTGGTCGACGCCCAGGTCATCGACGCCCTTTATCGCGCCAGCCAGGCGGGGGTGCGGATCGAACTGGTGGTTCGCGGCGTTTGCTGCCTGCGCCCGGGGGTGAAGGGCTTGAGCGAGAACATCCGGGTGAAGTCGATCGTGGGGCGCTTCCTGGAACACAGCCGCATCATCTGTTTCGCCAACGGCGCGCCCCTGCCCTCGGACAAGTCCCTGGTGTTCTTCACTTCGGCCGACTGGATGAGCCGTAACCTCGACCGCCGGGTCGAGACTATGGTGCCCGTGGAAAACCCGACCGTGCACCGCCAGGTGCTGGACCAGATCATGGTCGCCAGCCTGAAGGACGAGGCCCAAAGCTGGAAGCTGAAGTCCGATGGACGTTATCGCCGCGTCGTGTCCGAGGCTGAGAATCCGTTCTCGGCCCACGAATACTTCATGACCAACCCCTCGCTGTCTGGCCGCGGCAGCCATGTGACGGTCATGCCTCACGCGATCGAATATGTCGGCGCCTCAAGCTGATCCCGTCAGAGATGTCGCGGTGGTGGACGTGGGGTCGAACTCCGTCCGCCTGGTGACCTATCGCCTGGAAGGCCGGGCGATCTGGACGGTCTACAACGAGAAGGTGCTGGCCGGGCTGGGGCGCGACCTGGCGGCCACCGGCAAGCTGTCGGTCGAGGGCGTGGAGCAGGCGGTCAGCGCGCTGCGCCGCTTCAAGGCCGTCATCGACGGCGCCGCGCCCGACCAGGTGCTGGTCGCCGCCACCGCCGCGGTGCGCGAGGCCAGGGATGGCCAGGCCTTCGTCGAGCGTATCCGCAAGGAGGCCGGGCTCGATGTCCGGGTGCTGAGCGGGCGCGAGGAGGCGCACTATTCTGCCTATGGCGTCATCGCCGGCTGCCCGCAGGCGCAAGGGGTGGTGGGCGACCTGGGCGGGTCCAGCCTTGAGCTCGTCAGCCTGAATGGCGGCGTGCCCGGCGACGGCGTGACCCTGCCGCTCGGGCCCTTCGCCATGGGCGCGCCCGGCGATTTCAACATCGACGACATCCGTCGCCGCACCCTCAAACTGCTGAAGGGGACCGAGCGCTTCGCCTCGCCGGAGTTCCATGCCGTGGGTGGGGCCTGGCGGACCATGGCGCTGATCCATATGGCCATGTCCGACTACCCCCTGAAGATCGTTCACCAGTACGAACTGCCCGCCCGCGAAGTGCTGGAGGTGGTGCGGTTCGTCTCCCACCAGTCGAAGGCGTCACTGGAGCGCATCGCCGGCGTGTCGCGCAAGCGCGCCGATGTTCTGCCCTGGGCGGCGGTGGTGCTGGAAAGCCTGGTCGATACGCTGGACCTCAAGCGCATCGTCTTTTCCGCCTACGGCCTGCGCGAGGGCCTGCTGTTCCGCGCCCTGCCCGACCACAAGCAGGCCAAGGACCCGCTGATCGAAGGCTGCGCGGCGCTGGGTCGCCGCCAGGGGGTCAGCCCCGAACTGGGTGTGGCGCTTGCCAGTTTTCTCGCGCCGGCCTTCGCAGCCCTGCCGCCGGTGTTCGAAGCCGACGGCGACGCGCGCCTGCTGCAGGCTGCCTCTCGGCTGGCGGACCTGGGGGCGCGGCTGCACCCAGAGCACCGGGCGGAACTGGCCTTCATCCAGGTGCTGCACGCCCCCATCGCCGGCCAGGCCCATGCCGAGCGCGCCTTCCTGGCCGCCGCCGTCTATGCCCGCTACGGCGGGTCGGTGGCGAACATGCCCGAACAGGCCACCGTGCGCCGCGTCCTCGATCCCGACTGCGCCGCCCGCGCCAGGGTCCTGGGCCTGGCCATGCGCCTGGGCTGCGATCTCGCCGGCCGCGCGCCCGCGCCGCTGCTGGATTCCACGCTGGAGTTCAGGAGATCGAAGCTGGTGCTCACCGCCGCACCCGCGCGGGCCGACATGCTGCTGGGCGAACAGACGGCCAAGCGCGCCAATGCCCTGGCCCAGGCGCTTGGTCTGGAGCTTGAGGTGGGGGTAGGCGGCTGACGTTCTTTCTTCCCCCCTTGAGGGGGAAGACTATCCGCGCACGATCAGCGCCGGGCGATGATCGTTCTCGGCGCGGCAAGAAGGGGGGAGCCCCCATCCCCCCACGCAAGAACGGCCCCGCTTGCGCGAGGCCGTGCGTGGGTTCCCGCCTTCCCCCGCAAGGGGGGAAGAAACGCTACTCCTCCGGCTCCAGCTCGACCACCCGCACCCGCGCGCCTTCAAGCACCAGCGCCAGCTCGCCGCGCTTCAGCCTCAGCGCATCCTCGCCGAACACCTTGCGGCGCCAGCCGTTGAGCGCTTCCACGTCGGCCTTGTC
>JANNVY010000238.1:0-3566 GCA_031408375.1 Pseudomonadota bacterium
GACCGCCTTCATCGCCCGGCGTGCCGACCTGGCCCTCCTGCTGCTCGCCGGTGACGCTGTTCAGCACGCTCATGGTCTGTTCCGGCTCGATGCCGAACAGGGCGTAGCCGATGATCGCCAGGATGATGCCGCCGACGCCGATCCCGCCTATGGGGCCAAGGCCCCGGCGGTCTTCGATATTGCTGGAACCGCTTCCCTCACGCCAACGCATGCCCGCCTCCTGATGCCCTGTGTCCTTGGCCCATCTTCACCATAACAGCATCAAACGCGTGAACGCCAAATCGGGTTCGCGCGACGGGCGGAAGGACCTAGGGCTTGGGGCGCGCCGCGGAAGCCAGGAAGGCGTCCATCTCGGCCAGTCGGGCGTCGAGGTCGCGCATGGCCATGTCGGCGGCCCGGCGGTCGGCGAAGGCCGCCCGCTGGTCAGCCATCAGCGATGCGGTCAGCGGGTCGGAGGCGTCAGGGCGCGGGGCGGGTCGGGCGCGGGCGGCCTCGATCCGGCGCAGGGTCGCCTGGGTCTCGGCCTCGTAGGCCGCGGCGTTGGCTGCCTGGACGTCGGCATGGGCGCCCCACGCCCGAAGCTCGGCGCGCGTGCGGTCGGCGTCGGCCTGGGGGTCGTAGGATTGCGCGGCGGCCGGGGTGGCTGCGAGCACGGCGAGGAGCAGGACAAGGCGCTTCATCCCATAAAGATGGGTCCGTCCGCGAAAAATGCCAGCCCCGGGCGTCAGGCCGCCGGCTTCGCCTCGCCGCGTGCGTCGTCTTCGGCCTTGCCCTCGGGCTTGAAGCGGTTGCCGACGACCTTCATCAGGAAGTTCCGGAAGCGGTCCACCAGGCCGAACACGACCGGCACGAACAACAGGCTGAGCAGGGTCGAGGTGATCAGCCCGCCGATCACGGCCACGGCCATGGGCTGGCGGAACTCGACCCCGACGCCCAGGCCGAGCGCGATGGGCGCCATGCCCGCGCCCATGGCCACGGTGGTCATGATGATCGGCCGGGCGCGCTTGTGGGCGGCGTCCAGCAGGGCCTCGCGACGCACCATGCCCTTCTTCATGCCCTCGATGGCGTAGTCGACCAGCAGGATCGAGTTCTTGGCCGCGATGCCCATCAGCATGATCATGCCGATCAGGGCCGGCATCGACAGCGCCATGCCTGAAAGCAGCAGCAGCGCGAAGGCGCCCCCGAAGGCCAGCGGCAGGGCCGCCTGGATGACCAGCGGATGGAAGAAGCTGCGGAAAAGCAGCACCAGCACCACGTACATCAGCAGCACGCCGGTCAGCAGGGCGAACATGAAGCCCGTGCCCAGTTCCTGGAGGCTCTCCAGGTCGCCCGATGGCGATTGCGCCACTCCGTCGGGGAGGGCCTTCATGGCGGGCAAGTTGTCCACCGCGTTGGACGCCTCGCCCAGGGTCAGGGTCGTGAGCTCGGCCTGGATCGAAGCGGTGCGGCGGCGGTCCATGCGGTTGATCTGGTTGGGACCGGCCCCGAAACTGATATCGGCCACCGCCGACAGGGGCACCGAGGCGCCCGTGCTGGTCGGCACCCGCAGGTTGGCGATCACGTCCATCCGCTCGCGCGCGTCCTGTTCCAGCATCACCCGGATCGGAATCTGGCGGTCGGGCAGGTTGAACTTGGGCAGCAACTGGTCGGCGTCGCCGAGCGTCGCCACGCGGGCGGCCTGGGAGATGTCGGAGGCCGAGACGCCCAGCAGGGCGGCCTGGTCAGGCTTGGGCCGGATCAGGATTTCGGGCCGCACCAGGGTGGCGGTGGAAAAGACGTTGTTCAGGCCCTGGATGCCGCGCATTTCGGTCTCGACGCGGGCGGCCGCGGCTTCGAGTTTCTCGGGGTCATCGCCGACCAGCGAGATCGACATCAGGCTTCCGCCGGCGGCGCCTAGGCTGACCCGGGCGCCGGGAATGGACCGCATCACCGGGCCGATGTCGGCCTCGAAGGCCTTTTGAGACAGGCTGCGTTCGCCCTTGGGGACAAGGTTGACCATCAGGGCGGCGCGGCGGACCTCGCCGGCACTGGAATTCCCGCCCGGGCCGCCGGAGGTCTGGGCCGATCCGATCGAGGAGTAGATGGACTCCACTTCGGGCCGGCGCTGCAGGACCGCGGTCACCTGGTTCACCACGGCGTCGGTCTCGTCCAGCGTCGAGCCCGGCGGCAGCTCCACCGACAGGGACGACTGGGCGGTGTCCTCGGCCGGGATGAAGTCAGACGGCAGTTTGGAGGCCAGGAAGCCGGAGAAGCCGAACCAGACGACCGCCAGCACGACCACGACGATCTTGTGGTCCAGCGACCAGTTGAGCGCCTTGAGGTAGCCGCCCATCCAGAACGGATCCTTGTGCGCCTTGCCCTGGTCGGCGCGCAGCAGGTAGGCGGCCATCAGCGGCGTCAGCGTGCGCGCGACCAGCAGCGAGAACAGCACGCTGACGCAGCAGGCGATGGCGAAGCTCTTGAAGAACTGGCCCACCACGCCCGGCATGAAGCCGGTGGGCGCAAAGACCGCGACCAGGGTCGCGGTGGTGGCCACGACCGCCAGGCCGATCTCGTCGGCGGCCTCGATGGCGGCGGGATAGGGTTTCTTGCCGTCGCGGATGTGGCGGACGATGTTCTCGATCTCGACGATGGCGTCGTCGACCAGGATGCCGACGGTCAGCGAGATGGCCAGCAGGGTCACGACATTCAGCGACTGGCCCAGCATGTCCATGACCCAGAAAGTTGGCAGCAAGGACAGGGGCATGGCCAGGGCGGTGATGAAGGTCGCGCGCCAGTCCCGCAGGAACAGCCAGACCACGAACACCGCCAGCAGTGCGCCCAGCAGCAGGGCCTCGACCGAAGCCTCGTAGCTGTGGTTCAGGTTCTCGGTGGTCGAGGTGACCTTTTCAATCGTGATTTCAGGGTGCTCGGCATCCAGCTGGTCCACCGCGGCCTGCACGGCGCGGGCGACGCTGACCTCTGACGAGCCCTTGGAGCGGGCGACGCCGAAGCCGACCACCTCCTGGCCGTCGAAGCGGGCGCGGCCGCGCGGTTCGGACCATTCGTCCACCACCTCGCCAAGATCGGCCAGGCGCACCGAACCGCCGCCCGGCAGGTCGATTCGCGTGGCGCGCAGGTCGTCGAGGCTGCGGGCGGAGCCGACCGTCCGCATCGCCTGTTCCTGGCCGCCGATCTCGCCACGGCCGCCGGGCAGGTTGATGTTAGTGGCGCGCAGGGCCTGGGAGACCTGGCCCGCGGTAACCCCCAGCCCGGCCAGCTTGCCGGGATTCAGCTTGATCCGGATCTCGCGATTGACGCCGCCGTCCCGCTGGATCTGGCCCACGCCGTTGATCGACAGCAGGCGCTTGGCCACGTCGTTGTCGACGAACCAGCTCAGCTCCTCAGGCGACATGCCCGGAGCGCGGATGACGTAGTTGACGATCGGCAGACCGGTGAACTCGATGCGCTGGACGATCGGCTCCTGCACGTCAGCCGGCAGGTCCGAGCGCGTGCCGGCTACGGCGTTTCGCACGTCGTTCGTGGCCTTCTCCAGGTCGACGCCGAGCTGGAACTCGATGGCGGTG
>JANNVY010000239.1:0-3126 GCA_031408375.1 Pseudomonadota bacterium
CAAGGACTTCAACGAGCGCGCCATCCTGGAATACGTGTCCTACGAGTTCGAGGATCCGAAATACGACGTCGAGGAGTGCATCCAGCGCGACATGACCTACGCGGCGCCGTTGAAGGTGAAGCTGCGCCTGATCGTGTTCGAGGCCGATGAAGAGACTGGCGCCCGCTCGGTCAAGGACATCAAGGAGCAGGACGTCTACATGGGCGATATCCCGCTCATGACCGACAAGGGTACCTTTGTCGTCAACGGCACCGAGCGCGTTATCGTCTCGCAGATGCACCGTTCGCCGGGCGTCTTCTTCGACCACGACAAGGGCAAGACCCACGCCTCCGGCAAGCTGCTGTTCGCCGCCCGCGTGATCCCGTACCGCGGCTCTTGGCTCGACTTCGAGTTCGACGCCAAGGATATCGTCTACGTCCGCATCGACCGCCGCCGCAAGCTGCCGGCCACGACCTTCCTGATGGGTCTGGGTATGGACGGCGAAGAGATCCTGAAAACGTTCTACGACATCGTCCCCTACGAAAAGAAGAAGGCCAAGAAGGGGGCCGAGGAAGGTTGGGTCACCCCCTACAAGCCCGAGCGCTGGCGTGGCGTGAAGCCGGACTTCGACCTGGTCGACGCCGCCACCGGTGAAGTCGTCGCCGCCGCAGGCCACAAGATCTCGGCCCGCGCCGCCAAGAAGCTGCAGGACGGCGGCGTCAAGTCGCTGCGCCTCGGCCCGGACGCCCTGGTCGGCAAGTACTTGGCCAACGACGCCGTCAACATGCAGACCGGCGAGATCTACGTCGAAGCCGGCGACGAGCTGGACGTGGTTTCCATCGCGGTGCTCGAGGAACAAGGCTTCACAACCATCGAGGTTCTGGACATCGACCATGTCACGGTCGGCGCCTATGTCCGCAACACGCTTCGCATCGACAAGAACTCGGCCCGCGAGGACGCCCTGTTCGACGTTTACCGGGTCATGCGCCCGGGCGAGCCGCCCACGCCTGAAGCCGCTGAGGCGATGTTCAACAGCCTGTTCTTCGATTCCGAACGCTACGACCTGTCCTCGGTCGGCCGCGTGAAGATGAACATGCGCCTCGAGCAGGAGACGGACGACGAAGTCCGCGTTCTGCGCAAGGACGATGTCCTGGCCGTCCTCAAGTTACTGGTCGGCCTGCGCGATGGCCGCGGCGAGATCGACGACATCGACAACCTCGGCAACCGCCGGGTTCGCTCAGTGGGCGAACTGCTGGAGAACCAGTACCGCGTCGGCCTGCTGCGCATGGAGCGCGCCATCAAGGAGCGCATGAGCTCGGTCGATATCGACACGGTCATGCCCCACGACCTGATCAACGCCAAGCCGGCAGCGGCGTCGGTGCGTGAATTCTTCGGCTCCTCGCAGCTGTCGCAGTTCATGGACCAGACCAACCCGCTGTCGGAGATCACCCACAAGCGTCGTCTTTCGGCGCTTGGCCCGGGTGGTCTGACGCGTGAGCGCGCGGGCTTCGAAGTCCGCGACGTGCACCCGACCCACTACGGCCGCATCTGCCCGATCGAGACCCCGGAAGGCCCGAACATCGGCCTGATCAACTCGCTGGCCACACACGCGCGCGTCAACAAGTACGGCTTCATCGAGAGCCCCTACCGCCGCGTCACCGACAAGAAGATCGGTGAAGAGGTTGTCTACATGTCGGCCATGGAAGAGGCGAAGCACACCATCGCTCAGGCCAATGTGCCGATCGCCAAGGGTCGCCTGACCGAGGATCTCGCTGTCGTGCGGATCAACGGCGAAGTCACCCTGACCGACTCGGCCCTCGTCGACTTCATGGACGTGTCGCCCAAGCAGGTCGTCTCCGTCGCCGCCGCGCTGATCCCGTTCCTCGAGAACGATGACGCCAACCGCGCGCTGATGGGTTCGAACATGCAGCGTCAGGCCGTGCCGCTGATCGAGGCCGACGCGCCCCTGGTCGGCACCGGCATGGAAGCCGTGGTCGCCCGCGACTCCGGCGCCGTGGTCGTGGCCCGTCGCTCGGGCGTCGTGGAACAGATCGACGGCACCCGTATCGTTATCCGCGCGACGGAAGAGACTGACCCGACCAAGCCCGGCGTCGACATCTACCGCCTGTCGAAGTTCCAGCGTTCCAACCAGAACACCTGCATCAACCAGCGTCCGCTGGTGCGTGTCGGCGACAAGATCCAGTTCGGCGACGTCATTGCTGACGGCCCGTCCACGGAGCTTGGCGAACTGGCGCTGGGCCGCAATGCGCTCGTCGCGTTCATGCCTTGGAATGGCTACAACTTCGAAGACTCGATCCTGATCTCCGAGCGCATCGTGCGCGATGACGTCTTCACCTCGATCCACATCGAGGAGTTCGAGGTCATGGCCCGTGACACCAAGCTGGGCCCGGAAGAAATCACCCGCGATATCCCGAACGTCGGCGAGGAAGCCCTGCGCAACCTCGACGAAGCCGGCATCGTGGCCATCGGCGCCGAGGTCATGCCGGGCGATATCCTGGTCGGCAAGGTCACGCCCAAGGGCGAAAGCCCCATGACCCCGGAAGAGAAGCTGCTGCGCGCCATCTTCGGCGAGAAGGCTTCCGACGTCCGCGACACCTCCTTGCGCCTGCCCCCGGGCGTTGCCGGCACCATCGTCGAAGTCCGCGTCTTCAACCGCCACGGCGTCGATAAGGACGAGCGCGCCCTGGCCATTGAACGGGAAGAAGTCGAGCGTCTGGGCAAGGACCGTGACGACGAGCTCAAGATCCTTGAGCGCAACACCTACGGCCGTCTCGAAACCCTGCTGATCGGCAAGGAAGCGACCTCGGGGCCCAAGGGCCTGGGCCGCGGCAAGATCTCCGCCGAGAAGCTGCACGAGATCTCCTCGCGCGGACTGTGGTGGCAGATCGCCCTGTCCAACGAAAAGGTCATGGCCGAAATCGAAGCCATGAAGCGCCAGTTCGAAGAGGCCCGCAAGCGCCTCGACCGCCGCTTCGAGGACAAGGTCGAGAAGCTGCAGCGCGGCGACGAACTGCCCCCGGGCGTGATGAAGATGGTCAAGGTCTTCGTGGCCGTGAAGCGCAAGCTTCAGCCCGGCGACAAGATGGCCGGCCGTCACGGCAACAAGGGCGTCATCTCCAAGATCCT
>JANNVY010000240.1:0-3147 GCA_031408375.1 Pseudomonadota bacterium
CTCGGCGATCACCTGACGCAGGTGGCGTTCCAGGTAGTGACCGGAGTTCACCGACAGGGTCGAATCGTCCACCGGCGCGCCGTCGGAAATCACCATCATGATCCGCCGCTGTTCGGGCCGGGCCATCAGCCGGTTGTGCGCCCAGAGCAGGGCCTCGCCGTCGATGTTCTCCTTCAGCAGCCCCTCGCGCATCATCAGGCCGAGGTTCCTGCGCGCGCGCCGCCAGGGCGCGTCGGCGGCCTTGTAGACGATGTGGCGCAGGTCGTTCAGGCGCCCGGGCTGCAAGGGTTTGCCGTCCTTGATCCACTTGTCGCGCGACTGCCCGCCCTTCCAGGCCCGGGTGGTGAAGCCCAGGATCTCGACCTTGACGCCACAGCGCTCCAGCGTGCGCGCCAGCACGTCGGCGCAGACCGCCGCGACCATGATCGGCCGCCCCCGCATCGAGCCGGAATTGTCCAGCAGCAGGGTGACCACGGTGTCGCGGAACTCGGTGTCCTGCTCTTCCTTGAAGGAGAGCGGCGAGGTCGGGTCGGTGATGACGCGGGTCAGGCGGGCGGAGTCCAGCACGCCCTCCTCCAGGTCGAACATCCACGACCGCGACTGCTTGGCCATCAGCCGGCGCTGCAGCCGGTTGGCCAGGCGCGACACCACGCTGGAAAGGCTCGCCAGCTGCTGGTCGAGGTAGACCCGCAGGCGCTCCAGCTCCTCGGGATCGCACAGCTCGTCGGCGTCGACCACCTCGTCGAACTCGCGGGTATAGACCTTGTAGGCGTCCGCCCCGCCCGGCCCTGACGAATCGGGACGGTTGGGCAGCTGGCCGTCGGCCATGTCGGCGCCGTCGTCGGCGTCACGAGCCTCCAGGTCCTGCTCGGCCAGGCCTGAGGTGTCCTCGACCGATCGCGAATCGGGACTGGCCTCGTCGGAGCGCTCCATCGACGCACCGTCGGAGCCGTCGCCATCGCCGTCCTCGTCCGAATCGTCGCCGGGCTCGGACTCCTTGGACGCGTCCTCGTCGCCCTCGGTGTCATCGGCGGTGTCATCGCCGCGCTCGTCGCCCAGCTCGATGTCGAGGTCACGCAGGACCTGCCGCGCCACCCGGGCGAAGGCCGCCTGGTCGTCGATGGCGCCGGCCAGCTCATCCATATGCTTGCCGGCCCGCTCCTCGACCTGCCCGCGCAGCTGGTCGACCACAGCCTTGGCTCCGTCCGGCGGCGCGTCGCCGGTCAGGCGCTCGCGCACCATCAGGGCCAGCACCTCGGCGATGGGCGCTTCCGTCATGGCCTGGCGGGCAAGCCCCGCCCGCTCCAGCCGGTGCTCAAGCGCTGTGGTCAGGTTCTGACGCACGCCGCCCAACGCATTGGAGCCGATGGCCTCGAGCCGAGCCTGCTCGACCGCCTCGAACACCACCGCCGCCCGGCTGTCCGAAGGGCGCAGGCGCGCGTGCTGGGCTTCGTCGTGGTGGGCCATGCGCAGGGCGATGCGGTCGGCCTCGCCGCGAATGCGCGCGGCGTCCCTGTCGCTCATGTCGCGAGGCGGATGCGGCAGCACCGCGATCTTGCCCGACAGGCGCGGGCCGTCGGACGCGAAGCTGACCTCGAGGTCGGGCTGTTCGGCCAACGACCGCGTGGCGTGCGCAAGCGCGCGCTTGAAGACCTCGACGGGAGTGTCGGCTTTGGACATCAGGGGTCAGATAGCGCGAATTCCGGGGACAGACACTCCCCGCGAGGTCGCTCAAGGACGATCACCGCCAGTGCGGGGAGTGTCTGTCCCCAATTTCAGTCGAAGACCTTGCCGAAGAACATCAATTCTCCACGCCGCGAGTAGGGATCGTCCGAGGCGGTCTTCTCGTAGGTGAAGGTGTCCACCCGCTTGAAGGCCAGGATTTCCTCGCCGCGCGCGTCCAGCAGCGAGATGGACTTTCCGTGCATCGACCAGCGCGCGAACCCGCGGCTGACCCATTCGCCGACGCAGCCCGGACGGACCTTGATCGTGCCCGACCGACCCCGCGCGTCGGAGGTCAGGTCGAAGCTGCACAGGGAGGCGCGGCCCAGCGCGCTGATCCGCCAGACGCCGGTCATGGCCTCCTGGGGCGTGGGTGGGCGCTGGTCGTCGGGGTCGCCCTTCTGGATGACCATGCCCTGGGCGTCCGAACCCTCGACCGGATGGGCGACATAGGCGCCGTCCGCGGTCCGCTGGAATTCGAACACCGTCTGGCGCTCGGCATCGGCGAAGACGATCGCCCCGGTCTCGGGATTGACCCGCCAGGCCGTCACCGAGCCCACGGCGAAGATGCGCTTGCACGACGGCGGCAGGTTGATCGTCCAGCCGCCAAGCGTCTCCTCGACGCCCAACTGCATGACGCAGGATTCCGAGCCTTCGGTCAGGCCGTCCATGGTCCAGGTGCCGCCCAGCTGGTCGGGGTTGTCGGGCCAATCGGCCGCGACGGCGGGCGCTGCGATCAGGAGTGCGGCGGCGGCCGCGGTCAGGAACAGGTTCATCGTCGCTTCAAGCACCCTGACGTTGACACCGAACGCCGCCGTGCGACGGTCCGGTGCAATAGCTGGAGATCATAATGCGCATCGCCGCGACCTTTGCGACACTTCTCTTCCTGGGGGCGTGCAACCAGGGAGAAGCCTCGGGAACCGAACCCCTCGCCGCCCCCGAGCCCGCCTCGGCCCCGACGGCCGGAGCGCCGCCGCGCATCATCCCGGCGGTGCCCGCGGGCAGCCACGCCGTCAGCGGTCGCACAGTCACGGTCTCGCTCCCCTTCAGAACCAACGACAGTCTGGCCTGGGTTACGGCCACGAAGATGGCGCAGGCGCGGCCGTTTGTGTTCAAGAGCCTGGACGTCCAGCCGGGCAAGGGTCCCGCAGGAACCGACCTGGCCGTCTTCACCTATGAAGCCGACGGTCCCGGCCACGCGGTTCTGGAGTTCGGCCTCATCCCCGCCGGCCGCATGCTGGTCGGCCCCGAGGACCGCATCTTCAAGGGCGAGGTCGTGCGCGAATACGCCGCTGACGTGACGGTGGAGTGAGGCGAAGAAGGAAGATTTGATCCACGGAATACACGGAATACACGGAAGGGCCTCGCTGCCTGACGAAGGATCGAGCGCCATGGGCGCTCAGTCGAAACGACCGCCACGCTGGC
>JANNVY010000241.1:0-6372 GCA_031408375.1 Pseudomonadota bacterium
GTTGTGGCCGCGCCGCAGTTCTGGACCGTCGGCCACACCCTCGACCACCTGCGCGGCAACGACGGCGATTTGCCCGAGCTGTTCTTCGACATCTATGTGGTCGATCCGGCGTTCAAGCCGGTCGGCGCCGTGCCGGTCAGCCGCCTGCTGCGTTCCAAGCGGGACTCGCAGCTGGCCGAGATCATGGAGCCGGTGACCGAGATCGAGGTCGACCTCGACCAGGAAGACGCCGCCCACATCTTCGAGAAATACAACCTGATCTCGGCGCCCGTCGTCGACGCCCACGGGCGGCTGGTCGGCCAGATCACGGTCGATGACATCGTCTCGATCATCCAGGAAGAGAGCCAGGAAGACATCCTGGCCTTGGCCGGCGTGTCCGACATCGGCCGCGACGCGGGCGTGTTCGGCATGATGCGCTCACGCTTCCCGTGGCTGGTGGTAAACTTGGGCACGGCGCTGTTCGCCTCGATGGTCATCTCCGCCTTCCAGGGCGAGATCGAAAAGCTGGTGGCGCTGGCGGTGCTGATGCCCGTGGTCGCCTCCATCGGCGGCAACGCCGGCACCCAGGCGCTGGCCGTCGCCGTGCGGACGCTGGCAACCCGCGAGGTCAACCGCTCGAACGTCCTGCGCATCGTCTGGCGCGAAATCCGCGTCGGCATGATGAACGGCGCCGCCATCGGCCTGGCGCTCGGTGGCGTCGCCTGGCTGTGGAAGGGCGATCAGGGGCTGTCGCTGGTCATTGGCCTGGCGGTGCTGATCAATCTGTGCGCCGCGGCCCTGGCTGGGACGCTGATGCCACTCCTGCTCGACAAGTTTGGCCGCGACCCGGCCGTGGCCTCGCCGGTGCTGGTCACCTGGATCACCGACACCGTCGGCTTTCTCAGCTTCCTCGGCCTGGCGGCGGTGATCCTGTTTTAGGGATTCCACTCCCCAAACGATTGAATCCCGTCGCTCTTCGCCACGCTTTCACCCCCTTAGACGAGTATCGACGGAACGTTCCTTGCTCCCTCGCCTTCGAGGGGAAACGCCCCGTTTCGTTTTGGGTCACTTGCCACGATGCGACCGCGCCAGAAGGTCACCCGCACCGGGATACTGCTGATCGCAGCCTTCGAAGGCCTGCGCCGGCGCGCCGGGCGGCTGCCTGACGGCCGCTGGACCATCGGCTACGGCCATACCCTGTCGGCCCGGGAAGGGGCGGAGGTGTCCGAAGCGGACGCCCAGGCGCTGCTCCACTTCGACCTGCTGCCGGTCGCCGAAGCCGTCAACAATCTCGTCTACACGCCGCTCACCCAGAACCAGTTCGATGCCCTGACCGCGTTTGCCTACAACGTCAGCATCGAGACTTTCCGGACATCCGACGTCCTGAAACGGGTCAATGAGGGCCGCCTGACCGAGGCCGCCTGCGCGCTGGACCTGTGGCGCAAGGCCGATCTGTCCGGCGAGCCGGTCATCCTCGATGCCCTGATCCGCCGCCGCGCGGCCGAGAAGGCGTTGTTCCTGACGCCCCTCGACGGGTTCGTGCCGACTCCGTCGCCGCTCGTGCGTCCGACGGTCGACACCGACCTGGCGCCCGCCCTGCCGCAGACCCGGCCCGCCGAGATCGATGTCTCGATGGAAGGCGCGGTCGCCGAGGTCGTGCGCCGCGTCGCGCCGTTCGAAGTCTCCCACGAGCCGATCGAGATCACCCGCTCGGACGCCGAGACGCCCGAGACCCTGCCTGAACAGTCCGTCCCGGTGGAAGCCGCCTACAGTGACGAGCTGGTGGTCGCGCCGGACGTCGAAACGACGCAGGAAATCGACACCCAGGCGCTGGAATCCAGCGAGCCCGGCGCCGAGGCCATGGCCCCGGTTGAGGCCCAACCCGTCGAGCCCGCGCCGCCCGAGCCCCTCGCCGACATCCCGTCTTTCGACACCGCGCCGAACATCGCGCCGGTGGTCGAGCTGGTCGCGCCCGAAGCCGTCGAGCCTGGAGCAAGCGAGGCCGAGGCAGTCGAGCCCGAGGCGGTTGAGCCTGAAACCGTCGAGCCCGATACGGTCGAGCCGGACACGGTTGAGCCCGATGCCGTCGAGGTTTTCCCGGAAGCCGCGCCTGTCGAGGCCGTGGAAGCCGCCGAGGAGCTGGCGCCGGTCGAGGTCTTCCCCACCGCGGAGGAGGCCCAGCCCGAATCCGAACCGGAAGCCGCCATCCCCGCCGTCGGCGCCGCGGTCGAGCGCATCTATGCGCCCGAGCCTGAACCCGAGGCGGAACCCGAGGCGGAAGCCGCCCCCGAACCGACGCCCGAACCCGTCGCGCCCGAACCCCTTCCGTTCGAACCGCCCAGTGGCTGGTCGCTGACCCCGCCGCCGGAAGTGATCGAACAACCGCCGTCGCGCCAGGATACAGCCCCGCCAAAGCCTACCAACGAGGACGAGGACCGGGACCAGGTGGCCCTGTTCGACCCGTCGGACGCCGACCAGGGCGTCGCCGGCCGCATCATCCGCTACGAGGACATCGACGACGGGATGGACATCCCCGACCGCCCGACCACCGGCCCGTTCATCCTGATGGGCGTAATCGGCCTGGCGGCCTTCGGCGGCGCCATCTCGGCCTTCATCAAGGCCAATAACCAGGTGGACGGCCTTGAGGCCGTAGCCTGGCTGCTGGCCCTGATCGGCGCCTGCCTGGTCGGCACCTCGATCTATTTCCTGCTCAAGCGCCTGGGCGGGGTGGAAGACTAGAGGGCCCGCCTGACGACGCCTTCCTCCAGTTAGCACGACAATCCTCCGTCATCCTCGGACAAGCCCCTCGGATCGGCGGCCGCTTCGCGACCTTGTCCGAGGATGACGCAAGTGGGGGATGGAGGTGGGAACGGGAGACTTCCCGCGCCGACGGCCCGATGCTAACCCCGTTCCATGAGCAATTCCCCGACCATGGATTTCGGCCTGGGCGAGACCGCCGACGCGATCCGCGAAACCACCCAGCGCTTCGCCAGCGACAAGATCGCGCCCATCGCGGCGGAGATCGACGAGACCAACAAGTTCCCCCGCCACCTCTGGCCCCTGATGGGCGACCTGGGCCTGCATGGCATCACGGTCGAGGAGGAGTTCGGCGGCCTGGGCCTCGGCTACCTTGAACACGTCATCGCCATGGAAGAGGTCTCGCGCGCCTCGGCGTCGGTGGGCCTCAGCTACGGCGCCCACTCCAACCTGTGCGTGAACCAGATCCGCCGCTGGGCGACGCCTGAACAAAAGAGCCGCTACCTGTCCAGGTTGATCTCCGGCGAGCACGTCGGGTCGCTGGCCATGTCCGAGGTCGAGAGCGGTTCGGACGTCGTCTCGATGAAGCTGCGCGCCGAGAAGAAGGGCGACCGCTACGTGCTCAACGGCACGAAGTTCTGGATCACCAACGCGCCCGAGGCCGACACCCTGGTGGTCTACGCCAAGACGGCGCCGGGCGAGGGCAGCCGCGGCATCACCGCCTTCCTGATCGAGAAGGGTTTCAAGGGCTTCTCCGTCAGTCCCAAGCTGCACAAGATGGGCATGCGCGGGTCCGACACCGCCGAACTGGTATTCGAGGACTGTGAGGTCCCGGAAGAGAACATCATGGGCCCGGAGAACGGCGGCGTCGGCGTGCTGATGAGCGGGCTGGATTACGAGCGCGCGGTGCTGGCGGCCGGGCCGCTTGGGATCATGCAGGCGTGCCTCGACGTGGTCTTGCCCTACGTCCGCGAGCGTAAGCAGTTCGGCAAGGCGATCGGCTCGTTCCAGCTGATGCAGGCCAAGATCGCCGACATGTACGTCGCGCTGAATTCCGCGCGCGCCTACGTATACGCCGTCGCCAAATCGTGCGACGCGGGTCGCACAACGCGGTTCGATGCGGCGGGAGCGATCCTGCTGGCGTCGGAAAATGCTGTGAAGACCTCTCTGGAAGCCATTCAGGCTTTGGGCGGGGCGGGCTATATTAAGGAATGGCCGGTGGAGCGCTTCGCGCGTGACGCCAAGCTTTATGACATCGGCGCCGGGACAAACGAGATCCGGCGCTTCTTGATTGGAAGGGAGTTACTCGGGGCATGAGCGGAATTGTGATCAGCGGAGACACGCGGGGCGGGGTCGGTGGACCTCAACGTAAACCGGCTGCGGCAGCCACGGCGCCTGGCGCCTACAAGGCGGCGGTCGGCGGCGTGCTGACCAAGCTGCAGGCTGCGTGGAACAAGGGGGACGCCAAGGGCGTCGGCGCCCTGTTCGGCAAGGAAGCCGACTACGTCAACATGGCCGGCGCCCACATCTCGGGCGCCGAGAAGATCGCCGAGGCCCACAAGGCGTTGTTCGCGAATTCGAAGTCGCAGGCGGCCTACCGGGTGCTCAAGCTCAAGCCCTTGTCCCCCGACCTGGTGATGGCCTACCTCGGTCAGAAGATTACCTCGACGGTCGACGGCAAGGAGCAGTCGATGGCCACCCGGCCGACGATGCTTCTGCGCAAGGTCGGCGCCAACTGGGCCATCGTCGCCATGCAGGTCACCCGCCTCGCCGGCGCGGCGCGCGGCGGCGGCGGTTCCGGCAAGGCGGCTGCGGCCAAGGCTGCGCCCGCCAAGCCGGCGGACAAGAAAGCCGACAAGAAGTAGGTTTGCGATGAAGCCGGGCGCGCGCGGGGGTGGTCGATGACGGCCTCCGACGCGCCCGAATTCCGCGCTCCTTCGCCGCGCCCCGTCGCGCGGTTCTCCGACATTCTGGAAGGCCTGGGGCAGGGCGACCGCCCCCGGCTTGATGTCGGCGAGGTGATGATCGCGTTCGGCGAGCGCGGCCAGGGCGCCATCATGTTGATCTTCGCCCTGATCAATTTCCTGCCGCTGCCGCCCGGCGGCACCACCATCACCGGCGCCCCGCTGGTGGTGCTGTCGGCTGAACTGGCTTCGGGCCGCGACATCATCTGGCTGCCTCGGGCGATTATGGCGGCATCGGTGTCGCGCCAGACGCTGCGCCGGAGCCTCGGCTGGCTCATTCCGCTCATAAGGTTCGCCGAGAACCTGTCGCGCCCGCGCCTGCCGTGGCTGACGGGTCGCATCGGCTGCGAGCTGATCGGCATCGCCTGCCTGCTCCTGTCGGTGGTGCTGGTGCTGCCGATCCCACTGGGCAACATCGCGCCGGCGGTGACCATCGCGCTTTTCTCGCTGGGGATGATGCAGAGGGACGGGCTGGCGGTGATCCTGGGCTGGATCGCGACCGCCATCAGCGTCGGGCTGCTGGCGCTTGTATGGCGCGTCGTGCTGGCGGCGATCCAGGGCGTGATCGAAAATGCGGCGAGCTGGATTCCCGGCTGACTTGGGAAGACCTGGGGCCAGACAACCGAAAGGCCGCAGGGCTAGCGCCCCGCGGCCTTTCCATTGTCGACCGCAGGGCGGTCACATGAACTCAGGCGCGGTCCCTGGAGGGATAGCCCCGGCTCATGATCTCGCCACCACGTTTGAGACAATGAGACACGAGATCACCTCCTTTCGTTAGACCGGCCAACTGCCGGCCCTGAAAACTTAGGACGAGTCTGCGCGCCTTCAATGGCTTGCAACTGGACGATGAGGAATTCACGGCCTAGCTGTGGCGCCATGAACACCTCGTGGGACCCCGCGCAGTACGAGCGCTATAAATCCTACCGCGACCGCCCGGCGCTGGACCTGATGGTCCAGATCCCCGTCGACCTCGCCCCGCGTGAGATCTGGGACCTTGGCTGCGGCACGGGCGAGCATGCGGCGCTCCTGAAGCGCCGCCACCCGAAGGCGACGGTGCACGGGCTCGATTCCAGCCCCGACATGCTGGCCCGCGGGCGTGAGCGGCCCCAGGAGATCGATTGGGTGGAGCAGGGGGTTGAAACCTGGTCGCCGGCCATGCCGCCCGATCTGATCTTCTCCAACGCGGCGCTCCACTGGTCGCCTGACCACGCCGGCCTGTTCCCGCGTCTGGCCGCCAGCCTGGCGCCTGGCGGGGTGCTGGCCTGCCAGATGCCGATCTCATACGTCGCGCCGTGGCATGTGCTGATGCGCGAGGCCGCCGCCGACGGGCCGTGGGCTGATGAACTGGCCAAGGTCGAGGGTGTACGGCCCCTGGCCGAACCGGGCGACTACTACGGCTGGCTGGCGCCTCTGTGCGCGAGCGTGGACATATGGAGCACGACCTACCTGCACGCCCTGACGGGCGAGGATCCGATCGTCGACTGGATGCTGGGTTCGGGCCTGCGGCCCTACGTCGATGCGCTCAAGACTGACGCCGATCGGAGCCTTTTCCTCGACGCCTATCGGCGACGCCTGACGCCCGTTTTTCCGCGGCGCTCCGACGGGACGACACTTCTGCCCTTCCCGCGATTGTTTCTGGTAGCTCGTCGTCCAGCGTGATGATCGGCTCGGC
>JANNVY010000242.1:0-2963 GCA_031408375.1 Pseudomonadota bacterium
GTGAGCGTCGGGCGGATCTGTTCGGCGGCGTTCTTGGATTCCTCGTCGCCCAGCGCAGCGGCGATCACGTACCACTTGTAGGCCTCGGCCTTGTCGGCGGTGACGCCTTGGCCCAGCTCGTAGAGGCGGCCGAGGTTGTACTGGCTGTCGACCAGGCCGGCTTCCGCCGCCTTGCGGAACCACTGCACCGCTACGGTCGGGTTGGCCGGGCCGCCGACGCCGTCGATGTAGTAGAGCCCCAGGTTGTGCATGGCCGGCGGGTGACCGCCCAGCGCCGATCGCTCGGTCCAGCGGCGGGCTTCGGCCGCATTCACGGCCACGCCGGGGCCGCCGGTCTCGAACAGCTTGGCGAGGTGGAACTGGGCGGCGGGCGAGCCGAGGTTGGCGGCGGCGGTCAGGGCGACGACTCCGTCCGGCGCGCCGGCGTCGATGCGGCGGACCGCCTCCTGGTAGGCGCTTTCAGCCTGGGAGCCGCCCGGCAAGCCGATGGCGGAATCAGCGGGGGTGACGGCGACGGCGGCCATCGGCGCGGCCGTCTCGACGGTCGGGGCTCCGCCCGTCTCGTTGTGGTTGGTCCCTCCGCCCGGCGCGATGAAGACGATGTAGCCCGCCGCCATGGTGGTGACGGTGGCCGCGACGGCGGACGCCAGCAGCGCCTTCTTCACCGTCGAGGTCTCGCGCGTCTTTTCCTTGTCCAGCCGAGCCTGCAGCCGCTGCTTGGAACCCAGCTTCAAGCCGGCGAGAGCGAAGCCGCCGGCGGGCTTGTCGGCGGGCGGGGTATTGCGCGCGCCAAGGCGGGCGGCGGCGCGGGCTGCGTCGATGGCTTCCTTGGTCGAGACCGCCGGGCGCGAGGCGGCGGCTGCGAACGATCCCTGCGGCACGAACTCGGTCTCGGCGTCGAAGTCGTCGAAGGGCGCCGGCGGGGGCGCCGCGGCGGTCTGGCCGAAGGGATCCGCAAAGGACTGGGCGGCCGGCTGTAACTGGGCCTGGGTGTCGAACGACTGATAGCCGGGATCGGCGGCGCCGAAGGGCTCTTCAAAGGCGGGCGCGCCATAGCCCGCGGCGTCATAGGGCAGGGATTCAAATCCCGCCGCCTCGAAGCCGGAAGTCTGGTAGCCATTGTCGGGATAGGCCGGCTCGGCGAAGGCGGCCGAGGCGGCGAAGGCGCCGCCGCCGATGGCGCCGGGGAAGGCGGGTTCGGGATCAATCACAGGCGCACGGACCACTGGGGCGGGCTCGGGCGCGGGTCCCGGCACGGGCTCGGGCGCCGTCGAGCGGCCGCCCGCGATGCGGTCGAGCGTCGCGCGCGCCTCTTCCAGCAGATGGGCGGTGCGTTCTTCCGACTGGCGGATACGATCGGACAGTTCGGAGGAGGCGCGGTCGTAGCGGGCCTCCATCTTGTCGGCCATGCGGCCGACGCGTTCCCCGACATCCTCGGCGGTGAGGGCCGCGCGGCGCTCGGACTGGATGATGCGTTCGCCCAGTTTTTCCGAGATGCGCGCGATTTCGCCGCCCAGCCGTTCCAACACCTGGGCGTGGGTCGTGTCGGCGTGGCGCAATCTGCTCTCCATCGCCTCGGCGAAGCGGGCCATGTCGCCGCCGACCTTCTGGACAACGGCGTCGCTCGACTTCTCGACGCCGGTCATGCGGCCGTCGAGGTTGCCGGCGATACGGAGGACTTCGGTCCCCAGCTTCTCGATCGCCTGGGCCGCGCGGGTCTCGGACGCCAGGACGTGGCGGCTGATTTCCTCTAGCGCGCGTTCGACCTTGTCGAAACGGCCGCCCGAGACCGTGTCGAAACGCTGGATCAGTTCGATGCGGGCGTTGGCGACCTTCTCACCCAGGTCGTGGGCCAGCTTGTCCAGGCGCTCCGAACCGGCGCGGGTCTCGGCGCCGCGCATGCGCTCGTCCAACTGGGCGAAGGAGGTCTCCAGCCCGCGGATGGCGGCCGACGTGCCCTGCTCGGCCCGCTCCAGCCGCTCGGCAATGCGCGCGACCACCCCCTCGACCAGCGCCGACGCGTCCGGGCCGGCCTCGGCCTTTTCGATGCGGCGTTCGGCGGCGGCCAGGCCGCCCTGGACTTCCGACATCTGGGCCCGCGTGCGGGTCTCTGTCTGGTAGATCTGGGTGGCGACCTTGCCGAGCGCGCCTTCCAGCGCGCGAAGGGCCTCGACGGACTTCGGCCCCGAGACCTCGCGCTCCATGCGGCGCAGGCGGTCGAGGTCCTCGCGGCGGTCCTCGGCGAAATCTTCAAGGCGGCGGGCCTGGGTCGACTGTTCGCGCTCGCCGGCCTCGAGCCGGCCCAGCAGGCCGGCTACCGCCTGGTCGATGCCGCTGACCGCGAGCGTCGAGCGCCGCTCGGCCGTCTCGATGCGCTCGGAGAGCTCGTCGAGGGCGCGGGTGACACGGGTCAGGTTGTCGGGATCGTCCTCGTGATAGGCGTCTTCCAGTCGACGCGAGCGGTCGCGGCGGTCCGGGCCGAGATAGTCGGCGGGCTTTCGGCCGAGCGGGATAGCGTCGTCTTCGCCGCCCTCAGTGATCATCTGGTTCAGCCACTCGCCGAGCGTCAGTCCCGAGCGCCGGGCGAGATCTTTTGCAATCTCCCGCGCCTTGGGGTCGATCCCCTTGACGCTCCAGGGCGCACGCGCGCTCATTCGAATCCTCTCCCAGCCGACGCTGGATACGCTAAGCGACCATCTGTGGGGTGTAAACGCATGGTTAACCCCAAGATGTTGGGGCATCGCGTCTTTCTGTGGAAAGATTCGCCACCCCGGATTCCAGTTCGCTCCCACATGGTTAATCGCGCGTTAAGGGTTGGCGGGCGGATCACAGGAAAGCCTTGTGAAAACCCGCGTCCTGACGCCGCGGACGGCCCCGGTCGGCCCCGGTCGGCCGGATCGGGGGAGTCGCCTTCATCCCCATGGCAAATTACTTTGGAAATGAAAGTTGGTATGCTACGGCTG